>CAZUGG010000084.1:0-5987 GCA_964619905.1 uncultured Dehalococcoidia bacterium | reverse complement strand
TAGAGCTATCTCATCAGCGGCTCCGCGTCCAGCGACGCCAGGTGTCGGCAAGATCGAGAATCGTTCCATACCAGGCCCGGCTGGGGAAATACCGGTACGGAGCTACTGGCCGGTGGCGCATAAGGGTGAAGGGATCATCGTCTACTACCATGGTGGTGGATGGGTTATCGGTGATTTATGGATGGTCGATGGGGTGTGTCGACATCTGTCCAATAGGTCGGGCTGTGTAGTAGTGTCCGTGGATTATCGGCTAGCGCCGGAGCATAAGTTCCCTGCTGCGGCTGAAGATGCGTACGCTGCTGTTGTCTGGGCACGAGATCATGGCAGTGGGCTGGGTGCCAACGGGTCACGTATCGGCGTTGCTGGCGATAGCGCAGGCGGCAACCTGACTGCTTGTGTTGCTGTTATGGCGGCGGAACGAGGCGGACCGGAGATTTGTCTACAAGCCCCCATCTACCCGGTGATCGAGGCTGACTTTGATACTCAGTCATACCGGGATAGAGGGGATGGGCCAATTTTGTCCAAGCCAATGATGGAATGGTTTTGGCGGCAATACCTCAACGATCCTTCAGAGGCCCAACACTCTCACGTTGCCCCGCTCTACTCGAAACATCTCTCAAAGGTTGCTTCGGCGCTTGTCATTACCGCAGAACACGATGTTTTACGGGACGAAGGGGCCACCTACGCGCTAGCCCTCAAAGAAGCGGGCGTCTCTTCGGTGCACAAAGACTACCTAGGAGTCCCCCATGGTTTTGTCACGATGTGGCATGCTATCGACTTGGGGATGGAGGCGTTGGAAGAGGTAGCCGACGCGATGAACAAGGCGCTTAATTCTTAGGAATGCCCTATGCCACTGGACCCCCAAATCGCTAGTATTTTGCAGATCACCGATCGCTTGGGGGCGCCGCCTACGGAGAGTTTAACTGCGGCGGAGGCTCGGGCTCGTGCCGCCGCGGGACCTACTTCCCCTGCTCCGGCTGTGGCGCGAATTGAGATGTTCCAGGTTCCGGGATCCGACGGCAGTGTCCCGGTTCGCGTCTATACTCCATATGGGCGAGGGCCTTTCCCAGCCTTAGTTCTCATTCACGGTGGCGGTTGGGTTGTGGGAAGCATCTGGATGTATGAATCTACGGCTCGTATTCTCGCTAACGCGGTTGGATGCGTAGTTGTATCTGTTGATTACCGGCTTGCACCGGAACATAAGTTCCCTGCGGCCCCAGAAGACTGCTACGCTGCTCTTGAGTGGACTTCAAAGAACCACGCGCTGATCGGCGTGGATCCTTTGCGGCTGGCCGTTGCAGGTGGTAGTGCGGGCGGTAATCTCACTGCTGCAGTAGCACTCATGGCACGTGACCGTCGGGGGCCAAATCTATCTCTGCAGGTGCCCATATACCCGGTCATTGATCGTGATTACACGCGCCCCTCTTACGTCCAGAACTGGGATGGCCCGCTGCTCACGCAGGCTGCCATGGACTGGTACTGGGACCACTACTTGGTTAGCGATGCTGATCTGATGAGTCCGTACGTCTGTCCGCTCCAAGCTGACAGCTTGGAAAGGGTAGCTCCCGCTCTAGTTATAACAGCGGAACTCGATCCGTTGAGAGATGAAGGCAAAGCGTATGCAGACGCGCTCTATCAGGCGGGGGTCGAGGTCACGTACAGCGAGTACGCTGGAATGACACATGGTTTCTTCGGCTGGGAGGCCGCCGTAGACAAGGCCAAAGAAGCCATTCTTGAGGTTGCGGTTACCTTAAAGCGGGCCTTCGGCCTTCCGGTCAACTAGCCCACCTGCACGTCACTCTCGAAGTTGATTCCAGTATGGGATCCATCGCAGAAAGGCTTGGTGGCAGAGTGGCCACAGCGGCAAAGGAATAGCGTTCCACTCTCGTCTGCGACACCCTCTAAAGAGAGATCGTTTTTGCCCGACGAATCTGTCACGGTGTCTACGCCGGTAATCATGTAGGGGCCGTTTTTTATGGGGCGAACTTGAGCCATTGGTGAGTTTCTCCTGTTTGCTAGTGGCTTGGTATTCTTCTGAAGGCCATTTGTCGGCTAAATCTTTGTTAGTGGTTCATAAAGTCTGTCGCGAGTTTTGCATCGATCCAGTCGTAGTCCGGGTCGTTGGGGTCAGGGGGAGGCATCAAAAGCAATCGTGATCCCAGGCCGGACCGCGGGTGCACAGTGTAGCGTAGAGCCTTGTCATGAATTAGGCCAATCCCCTTCGAACGAAGACAGCGACCAGCTTCTTCCAAATCGTCGACTACAATCGCCAAGGTGTGCAGTCCTTCGCCACCTTGCCGGCTGACGACATTCCGTAGAACGTCGTTATCCAGGCGTGGTTTTAAGATGGAGATGCGGGCTCGTCTATAGACGAAAAAATGGGAGGCGCTGGCGTAGATACCATTTGTCCGACCTCCGATGAATGTGCCGCCCAGGGCGTCACCGAAGAAACGGTCCACAGCAGCGAGGTCGCCGGCGAGAAGCGTAATTGACCAGAGCCTGCGCAAGCCGGCTGGACCGATACCTTTGTTGAGTCGATCGTAGAAGCCGGTGGCGAGTCGAGGGTCGTTAGGCAAGTCAACATCTGTGAACTCGATAAGTGTACCGAACGTGTGTGCGGGATCGGCCCAAAAGTGACCAGGCGACCCCTCGGTGACATCTACGCCCTTGCTGGTTAGATGTTCCATTGCCTTGGGTGCGTCGTCGACTTTAAATGTCAAGGACCGGAGGAAACCTCCGTAGCGTTCAAGGTACGAACTCGGACCCTTGGCTAAGTCGAAGGGCTCAACGAGTTCGATGCAAGCGTCGGCCAACATGACGAGGGTAACGTCTCGTTCTTGTGGCTCTAGTCGGCCTTCAAAGAAGACATGTCCGCCTAGGACGTCTCTATAGAGTTCAAGTGCTGATCCCCGGTCTGAGACCACGTGGGTAACTTGCGATACGTCTCGGATGTGGATCATCGGAGGACGCGTTTACCAAATAAAAGTGCTGGCAGCAGGTATGCGCCTTATGAGGAGGTGACTCCGGAGAACGGCTCGATCATGAGCCGTAGTGTGCCATCACCGTCCCGTCGTTGGGTGATGATTCGGTGGCCTGCTTCCTCTGCCCATGTAATGACGTCGTAGATGTTCAGAGCATCCGCCATGATCGCTTCCACATGGGAACCTCGATCTTCCTGGGTCTGACGTGTCAAAGCAGCGATGACACCTGCACAGTTTTTCCCACGCCCATCCACTACTACCCAGCCTCCGTTGCCCGGGATTTCCTGGCCGCGGACGTCTACGTCACCTGACTTCCTGGCCTCGATTTGCCGTTTGAATTCGGCGACTGATTCCCACGCGACGGCCCGGCCCCTATCTCCGCTCGAGCAGACGGCACCGCGGACCCCTACGATGTCGGGGTTTATTCTCGAGAGTTCGTCAATGTCGCTCATGCGAAGGTGGCCCGAGAGTGCGGTGCTCATCCCCGCCTTCTTTCCTTCGAACACCATCTCTCGCAGCTTTGGCTCGGGTATGAAATCGAAAAGATTTCTCCCATCTTTGGTAAGAGTGTCTATGAGCCAGCCATCACAGTAGGTCTCTGTTGCAAGACGGGGCATTAGCAATGGATCTAGGCCATCGTAGAGTTCGTTGTCAGCGAAAAGCGAGCCGATGAGTTTGGTTTCGCTTCCCTCCAGCGCGCGTTTTGACTCTTGAAGTACTTCGACAGCGCTCTCGTAGTCGGAGCGTACGAAGCCAACCTTAACTGAAGTGGCATTCAGTTTTGCGGCTGAATACACTGCCATGGCAACTGTGCCCGCTTGGTTTGGTACCACCCCAAGAGTGACGCTTACGTGTTTCTCGTTTGGAATCCGTGCTCGAACTTGTTCCACTAGAAGAGGGTGTCCCGATCCTACCATCGCCTCTTGAAGATTCTTGATGTCGACAATGTCGGCCCCTCCGCGATCTGCCTCGAGGGCTTCTGGCATGTCTTGCACGCTAACCATTAGCATCATTCCGGCACCGGTCGTGTTTGAGTCAGGGGCTATGTTGCTTGGTTGGGACTTAGACTTGCTACTGCCGTTTCTACCATTTTCGTTCTTGGGCGCAGCTTCCGTAACATAGATTCGGGATAGTGCATCCTGCTGGTGGCTTTGGCCGGGGTTAGCCGAGTCGGTTTCGGATGATAAACCAGCTTTAGGCCTTAACGCGCGCAACTCACGCTCCAATGCTGCCTTCTCGTCGTCGTCCAGGTCACGCAAGGGTGCCCGTACGTGGCCCACCTGGAGACCCATGAGTTCGCCCCAGTACTTAACTAGGCTGACAGGGAGAGCCCCGCCGAATTTCTGTACCGTGGCCCCCCACCATTTGTCGGAAAGTAACTTGATTGGTTTCAGGTTTTGCTCATAGAAGCCCAAGTCGAGATCGCCACGTGTTGCTCTCTCCACGTACTGAACGTAGTGATTAGCGTCGGGAGTGTCGAACCGCCAGTCGGAGGTGTTGGCGAAGACCACTTGTTGCCGGAACCCGAGTTCCTCTGCCTTGGGAAAGATCCACTCATCAGGCGTACTGATGACCGCTTGCTTACCAATGAGCAGATGAGTTTCGATAGAGATCTGCTGACTAAAGCTCGCTTCTTTAACACCGACCACGTTGGGAATCCCACAAAGCCGCTTGAGGCCTTGCGGGCTCATAACTATTCCGAATTGGGGTGAGTTGTAGAACATGATGCCGAGCGAGGTACGCGCGGCGAGTTCGGTGATGAATTCGACAACTTGGCTTTCAGTCTTGGTGACCATGTAAGGAGCGGCCGCAATCAGGAGATCGTATCCTGTCGACTCAGCGAGAGTCGCTAATGAAATGGCTTCCTTAAGCGAAGTGTGAGTCACGTGTGCTGCAATTGGCCACTTGCCCCCGGCTTCATCCGCAACTACCTCGATTACTTGGCGTCGCTCTTCTCCAGTGAGGCTCCAGAACTCTCCCATGCCCCATGTGGCGCCTGCGCCATGGGTCCCGAGGCTTTGAATGTACTGGATGTTGTGGCGGATTGCTGCCTCATCGATATTGTCGTCGTGGGTGAATGGTGTGGGCAGGGTAGTCCACTCGCCGGTCAGGTTTTCCCACGCCCAGTCCTGGGCCTCGTGCTTTGCATACCCCGCCATTTATGTCCCCTCCCTGTTCCGTGGCGTTTCTTGTTGAAAGAACCAGCCGAGCGTAGCTTTTTACAGAAGTAGCGCGACAAGAGTCTAGGTGCTTACCAGGGTACGGTCAACCCTTACGAAAGAGGAGGGTCTACTCTAGGCCTAGCCGGTCGTTAGCGGTCCGGCTAAGGCGTGAACTCGATGATCAAGGTCGGGGGTTCGCCGTCCTTTTCCTTGCTTGTGAAGCGTTTTGAGGTTCGGGAGGCCGATTCGTCCTCGACGACCAAGATCCACCCGAAGTTGGCTGTTCTCTTGTTCACCCATGCTTGAACGTCTGCGATCAAGCTTTCGGAAGTCCAACTTACCGGTCCGTTAGAGACGAGTCTCGATGCGCTTGCCATCGGTTCGAAGTCGCCTCCTGGTTTGCTCCATAGTTCGTTGCCGAAGGATTTGTGGAGCCATGTAGCGTCGCCGATCGCTGAGTTTCCGCCACCGCCACCGCCGAGGCTACCCGCTGAAGCGGCTTCTCCCCAATCGGCCAGTAGGCGATGCGCTCCGATGCTGACGGGCCCTGCTTGCGTGCGGTCTACGTTGAGGGTAAGCGTTGCGGACTTGATCGTAGCGTTTTGGGGTACTGTCGACAGATCGAACCATACAAGCGCTCGTGTCAGGACGCCCTGACCGGTCTGTCCTACGAAAAGCCATCCGCCACCGCTACTTAGTGAACCGTCAGTGCTCTCCCAGATGGCCGTGTCTTTGGCTACCGGGAGCTCGAGATAGGTTGATGGGGGTAGTGGGGTGTTGGTGGGCTGGGGCAGTGTGGGGTGGGGGGGATGCGGCAGCGGGGGGGGTGTAGTGGCGCCCGGGC
>CAZUGG010000083.1:0-4825 GCA_964619905.1 uncultured Dehalococcoidia bacterium | reverse complement strand
TCTTTCCCTTGCGCGAGCTTCTGATCGGCCTGCTCTTGGGGCAGTTTGCCCGACTCAACCGCCGCTTGAATTCTCGCCTGAACGCCGAGGAGACCGCGGTTACGCATCCCCTTTGCAGATGCATAGGCCTTGCCTATTTTCTCTGTCATTTTCGCGAGCTTCTGATCGGCCTGCTCTTGGGTCAGTTTGCCCGACTCAACCGCCGCTTGGATCCTCGCCTGGAAACCTTCGAATCGCTGACTCTTGTCTCCGAGCCTAGCGGCTTTTCCTGGTGCCCTCGCAGGTTCACTCTCGTCGCCTGCAAAAACGTGTGGCACGGCCAAAACGACAATCATGAGGGCAACCAACACCGCTGCCGCGCAAATGAGGATCTTCGCTGTTATTGATTGTCTGAGATAAGTCATGTTGAAGCACTCACCGTTGACCTATACGTCTCCGCATAGGTCGATGACAGCGCCACCTCAGGATAAATCACCACAACCGCAGGTGCTACTAGCGTCCTCAGCTTCGACCTCCCCTAAGAGCCTCACGAAGCTTCTGCCAAAATACTCTTCGCCGTAGGTAGTCCAATGATCCTCGTCGCTGTATAAGAGCTTGTTCTCGTGACTGTAAATATCAAGGTCCATCAAGTCTATCTTTGACACATAGGTCACCGGATCATTCTGCGTTTGGGGGAAATACTCCTTCAAGTACTCGTCAAGATTGGCAATCTTTTGAAACCCACGCTCGTTAAGTTTTATGTCCTCAAGCGAATGCAATAGGAAGCTCAGTTTCTTAAGACTGGTCACAGGCTCCGGCGAGGGTCCTAGCCATGTAATTCCCATTCCTGAAGCTTCTGCTACGTCGGACAAGCTCGCCTTTGTCGTGAGCACCAGTTTCTCGTTAATCGCTCCGCGGGTCAGCAAATAGGCCCCGCTTTGCGTGTAGAACACTTTGCGGAACTCGAACTCGTTTAGGAGCGGCGTCACCTGATCGTAAAGTCGACATCTTGATTTCGGCTCGGCAATCCGACAACCCGGGTCAGCTATCGTGAAGAAGAGATGATCTTCAACATCTTGCAGATAGAAACTGTTGTGGATCTCAATTGCGTGAGAATCCCCAAAAATCAAGACTTTGCTTTTGTCGGGATGTTCAGCAAAACATTGCTCGATTTGATCAAAATTCTCCTCGCTAACATCTGTGAACCAGAGATTGCATTCCTCCGAGAAAATAGCGTTTAACCCGCCAGATTCCTTGGCCACAAGATAGGCCTCGGGAATCTCCTTTCCCACTGCACTCAATTTGGCTTCGTATATCGACTCGGATACTTCCGTAGTGGAGATGAGATGGAATACGCCCACTAAAAGGGCCGTAGTCACAAAGAATTTCGCAAACAACGCGTACTTCATATCACTTCACTGCCGACGAAAATCTCTTCTCAACGAAGTTGTAACTAATCCACGAAATGCAGAACACAGGGATCAAGGCGAGGGCAATCAGATTTGGATCGTAATGGAGGAACGTCAACTTCAAGAATGTGATCACCGGCTGATGCCATAAATAGAGCGAATAGCTCATCAACCCGATGTAGACAAGAACTCTATTGCTCAAGAAGGAGTAGATGAAATTGTCTGACCGCGAAAAATACATCAATGAGACGATGCTGATAATGGGAACGGCCGTAAAGAGATTCGGCTGCGCAACGGCTGGAACCAAAAAGATATAGAGAACGAGGACGCTAAGAGCAACGGCTGAAATGAGAGCGGCCCCAGACCTCTTCTCTGAAAGACCTATGCGTGCCAGGTAGATACCCGCCAGAAATTCCCACACGCGAGATAACGGAGAAAAATAGTTGAAATAATAGGACTCGGGTGCAAATTTAAGATCGGATTCGACAAATGGGTACGTTGCCTTTAGATTCCCCCCGAATTGAATCATCAACAAGTTCAACACGATGAACAACAGAATCAGACCATTCACCACCTTGTTAGGCCAGTGGAAATTGAACCGAGAGAACACTATGAGAGCCAGTGGGAAGAAGATGTAGAACTGCTCTTCGACTCCTAAACTCCAGGTATGAAGGATCAGGGACTGACCTTCTAGGGCCTCTGCAAAGTAATCCTCCCTCATGAAATAGATGTTCGGGATAAAGATCAACGCTGAAACAGCCGCTTTGAAGAACGAGGCTATCTGGGCAGCATTCAGGAAAATAAGCACCAATAAGCCCGTGCAAATCAACATGAAATAGAAGGCGGGGACTATTCTCGAAATTCTTCGTTTATAGAACTCCCATATGGCGATACTTCGGCCATCGAAGAATTTTTTGCTGACGAGATAGCCACTAATCACATAGAAAATGTCCACCCCAATGAAGCCGCCGGGAAACGTTTTGGGGAACAAATGGAAGAGGATGACCGCGCTAACAGCTACAGCCCTCAATCCATCTATGGAATTTATTCTCGAAGCCATCTGAATCAGTCTTCTGCCTTCAGGATCTAGCCAACGCCCTTATCTACGGCTCTGGGCCAGGCTATTTTGGCGACGATCTTTTGGAATACCGACGGTCGTGGGTTCGAATCCCGCCGGTCACGGCGCGGCACATTATAGTTGCGGATCGTTTACGGTTCGTGGCTTGTTCGAACGTAGGTATATGTGCGGTAGGGCAGATTAATGATCAGGGTGTCACCGTCCACAATCTCGAAACCGATGCTCAGACCAGGTGAGGACGTGTGAGGCACGTGGAGGGTCGACACGTTGACCGGCGGAGAACCGCTAGCCGTGTACGTGCAAATATTTCTCCACGGAATCAAACTTTCGCCGTGGCCTGGTATGTAGCGAACGTATCCACTCGCGTTGTTCTCGTTTTGGGTCACATACTCGGGTGATGATCCGGCGCCGTCACTCCTCATGTAGACACGATACGACCCACCATAATCACATTCCCATGTGCTGGGATCTGGTTCCAGCTGATAACCTGCGGTCTCTTGCTCCATCCAGCCGTTCCCCGTCCCGGGGACGCTCTCATCGAATGCAAGTCGCGTGTTTAACACAACGAAGGGCGGATTTCCAATATCCACGGTCATGGCAGTCCGTTTCCACTGCCCATGCAAATGCGGGTTGTAGGTATCGTAGGAGATCGTGCTGAGCGCAGGGCCGGCAGTGACATTGGTGACAATAAGAGCGATCGTCTGATAGTTCTTTATGTCCTCCTCCAGCAGCTCTCCCGACTCGACCGCTCCCGCGCATACTCCCAGCTTCATGCGACAAAACATCTTCTCTTCTAACTCGTGGAGGTCAATTCTCTCCTCTTCCCACAGGCCATCAACCCTCGTGAAAGCACTCACCTGAAACTCGTCTCCCAGCTCTGACAAGTCGAAGTTCACTCGGCTGGATTCCGGACTGGGAGGTCCCTCGAAGTCCAAATAGAAGAGTTCTTTCGAATAGGCCGAGAGGGAGAGCATTAATAAATCCTCTGTAGACTCCTCAAGCTCGCGCCTTTCGATATCCCGCGTGCCTCCGTCAGGTCCCTTATTACGCGGGTGGTGATACAGTTCGTCCCCGAAATCCACGAGTTTCTCCTCCGGTGGATCTTGGTTAAAGGACATGACCGAGATGTCATGCCAACGATCGGGGAAGTCGTTCATGAGCATCGGGAGTTTGGATAAATAATCGACCGGCGTAGTTCCAAAAGGGGGCCCACAGCACGAGGCCCGCAGCATGGCCCCAATCGACCCTGACGTAAAGCCGGCGTTCTCCTTGAGATCCGCGTAGAGGAAAGCGTAGACCGCATCATAGGAACGTTGCTCGAAAGGCGTGTCAAAATGCCGGATCCATTTATGCCCAAAATTCAGATGGTCGGTGTGGGGACGGTGAGGGTAGATTTGGTATACAAGATGCTCGGCCCACATGGCTGTCCCTTCTATCAACCATTTGTTTGCTTCGGTGCTAAAAATCTTTTTGAAGAATTGGAAACAGTGAAAGAGCTCATGGGCAACGGTTCCCTCCCACACATCCTGCATACCGCCTCCGAATAGCCAAATGTGGCAAACCCCCGATTGGTTCGCCCAATCTGTGGTTGGGGTTCCCGGGTCCCAAGAAGGGTAGGTGGTAGCGAACCCTCCTAGCCATCCGAGGCCATGAGCACGTGGGTAACTGACCACGCTTTCCTCATGCATTTGAATATAGATCGTATAGTCCCACCCTTGGAGATGTAGTAACTCTTCGAACTTTTCACCCGCGGGAGCCATTACCTGTGCGATCGCCCTAGCCCGGTCATACTGGGCCTGTGTTGCCCCCCCTTGCAGTTGCCCACCTAGGTCTTCAATACAAAAAATGAGAAACGCAGGTGTGGTGCCGAAAGCTCCGGGCAAAACGATGTTATTTTCTGAGCAAGAATGATGCTGGGGCATTGTCGAAAGAGAGCCCTCCAGCAGGTCATCGGACCACTCCGGTGCAGGCGCTGAGAACACGGGTTCAGGCCTCATTGTCTTCGCTGCTGCTTTGTCCGCCATAAGATTGGATTCATTAGGCATAAACCGACGAATCACTGTCCTGTATGATTCCGGCAAATCGTCGAATCTCATCAGAAGTTCTGTGAATACCCCGTGCGGTGGAAGCTCGTAATCCAACGGGTCAAGGGGGAGAGGCTTCATGAACCGAGAGGATTGTTTAAGGACACCAAACTGAGCAAACAACTGATACATCAGCGCATCCACATCGCTGATTTCACCCGACGCGACTGCTTCCCGAAGACCGCTCATATTGATCACGCGTTGATCAGTGGTATCGGAACCAGAGGGGCTTGCCGTCTTCGTCTCAGTGTCTTCCGGGACGCCGGTGGCCTCCG
>CAZUGG010000082.1:0-2561 GCA_964619905.1 uncultured Dehalococcoidia bacterium | reverse complement strand
ATACCGGGCAAGACGAGGCGAGACAAACGCATCGCGCCAATGAAATTCGTCTCGAACACGGCCTGAACCTCTTTATCCGATAGGTGCTCCCATGGTCCCCAGAGTCCATAACCGGCGTTATTAACCAAAGCATCGATTCGGCCGAACCGATCAACCTGTGCCGCGACGAACGCCTCGCAGCTGAGACTGTCAGTGACATCAAGCGAAGCTACTTGAACCGATAAGGAAGCTTCTCGTGCTTCGTCCTGCAAAGCCTCTAGGCGACCGGAATCACGCCCAGTCGCAAGGACGTGGTGACCGCGGCCTGCCACCTCCAGAGCAGCAACCCGGCCGATACCGCGGGTGGCACCGGTAATCAGGACAACCTGGGACTTGGGCGGCACACTCATAAACCATACTCGTTCCATCGCCTGTCTACCTTAGCCACCACGTCAGGATCCATCACCAAGGGGTCGGGGTAGCCCTCTTTCCACGTAGCATCGATAACCAAAGGCCCTTCGTAAACTGGCGCAGCCCCTTCGATACTTATGGAAGGGAATACCACGTCGCGCGCAGGATCGAACCGAGTGAAGATGCCCCATAGACAATCGGCGCGGTCGTTCAGATCAACGTCTGAACTCACTACAGCAACCATCTTCAACTGCTGCATCCTGGGATCCTTCGCGAGACGTTTCGCCAGGTTTCGCCCCGGAGCCCTGGTAGAGACAACGAGCATGCAACCCTCCCAAAGCCGAACTTCAGTGACCTCAGGCCCAAGATCGCTCATGTCTGGCAGTTCTGGCGGAGGCATCGGGGCCCGACCGACCTTAGGCGTTGCATCCAGGGCCATTTTGCTGCCCTCGTGCATCCGGAAGCTCGCAAAATCGAGGGTGTCGAAGGGTACCCTCGGAAGCAACAAGAAGTCAGATCGGGGATCGAAGTTTGCCCTGATCTCTCTTAGTACGGCGTTGAAGTCAGCAGGGTCAACTCCAGGACCTACCAACAACACACACTTTGTCAACGAAAGCTGTCCATTACCGAAGAGGCCGAGGGCTACCTTGAGCGGTTCCTTGTGGTAGCGAGACTTCACGGACGCCACCACGAGGTTAACAAACCCAGTCTCACCATATGATCGCAGCCCTTCGACTTCGGGGTGGACCAATTTCAGAAAGGGCCCAAGGAAACCCTGAGCTGCTTCACCAAGTGCAGTATCCTCAGCCGGCGGCTTGCCGACGACGGCGGCGGGGAAAATCGGATCCCTCCGACGAGTCACCACGTTAATTCTAAAAACAGGAAACTCAGCGGCGTGAGAGTAGTGTCCAAAGTGGTCGCCAAAGGGCCCTTCCGTCTGACGCACTCTTGGTGCGACAGACCCTTCAAGGACAAACTCTGCATTCGCCGGTACCGTCATGCGCAGAGATTTGGCCTGAGTCATCGGGGTCGGCGCGCCCCGCAATATCGCGGCGAAAAGGAGCTCTTCCATCGATTCCGGTAGAGGCAGAATTGCCGCTAGCTGCAGCACGGGATCGCCACCGAGAATCACAGCCACCTCCAATGCTTCGTTCGCTGCCTCGGCCTCCGCGTAATGAAAACCGCCACCCTTCTGGATCTGCCAGTGCATCCCTGTTTCGTCCCGATCGTAGATCTGCATCCTATACACGCCCAAATTGCTTCGGCCAGTAGAAGGAGCAAGGGTGCGGACCAGGGGCAGCGTGAGAAAGTGACCACCGTCCTTGGGCCAACACTTGAGAGCGGGCAACTCGTACAAATCAGGAGCTTCAACAACCTCTTGAGAAACACCGTTTCGCACAACCTTTTTGCGCGAGGCGAGGCCAAGCTTCCAAAGTAAGCCGCGCGACTTCCAGATTTCTCTCAAAGAGGGCGGGTTCAATCGTTCGACAAGGTTAACCAGATCGCCTCCGACGGCCTCTGGATGACGCCCCAAGGCCACCTCAATGCGCCGAGCCGTAGCCAACTGATTAATGACGAGAGGGTAGGGTGACCCCTTTACACGCTCGAAGAGAAGCGCGGGGCCCTTTTCACGTGCTAGCCTGGTCGCAATCTCGGTGATTTCGAGTTGGGGATCTACCTCGACCTGAACGCGCCGGATCTCTCCTTCGCGCTCCAGGGCACTGATGAATTCCCGGAGGTCGCGATAAGCCACCCTCTAACTATCCTCAGCCACGCGCGCACCCAAAGGGTCGCCTCGCCAACGACGAAGTAACGGAGTATCAACCCCAAGACGGTCCAGCACCCGACCAGCGACGGTATCAATTAGGTCCTGGATCGTCGCCGGTTGATGATAGAACGCGGGCATCGCGGGCAGAATCTCTGCGCCAGCCTCGGCTACGGTGACCATGTTGTTGAGATGGATTCGGTTTAATGGCGTCTCTCGAGGCACTAAAACGAGACGGCGCCCTTCCTTCAAAGCCACATCAGCAGCCCTCTCAATAAGATTGGACGAGATCCCACCAGCAATGCGCCCAAGCGTGCCCATAGAACATGGAACCACGGCCATCCCCGCAAAGGGGAATGAGCCACTAGCTATCGAAGCTGAAAAATCTCGGTAGGGCAGCAGTTCA
>CAZUGG010000081.1:0-16818 GCA_964619905.1 uncultured Dehalococcoidia bacterium | reverse complement strand
CTCGGGATTCGGCCAGTACGTTGCTCGAAGACCGTTAACCCCATAGGATCAGACAATATGGGGCAACAGCCCCAAGCGCCGCAGGACTTGCGACAGAGGCGCGGGATGCCGACGTCTTTGGCCGGCCGGCGCCACAGGAAGGATGAGTGTTGCACATGTTGTCAGTACCCGGTCCGCTAGTAGAGACAGCTTGGGTGGCGGAGCATCTCGAAGCCCCCAGCTTGCGCGTCTACGACTGCACAGTCTTTCGAGACTCAGCTCAGGCCCCGGATGAGCACCCTATGCGCTTCGTGAGCGGTAAGACACAGTGGCTTCAAGGGCATATTCAAGGGAGCGGCTTCATCGACTTGGTGGACGAGCTAACGGTCAAGGGAGAACGGCGGCACATGTTTCCGGTTCCGCCCCCCGAACGATTTGATGAAGTCATGTCGGCGTATGGTGTCGGTAATGGCGCCTGTGTTGTCCTTTATGACACCACGGGGCAGAGCTGGGCAGCCCGTGTCTGGTGGCTATTGCGGGGACATGGCTTTGACAATGCCGCCGTCATAAATGGGGGCTGGGGCAGGGGGGTCGAAGAGGGCCGCCCAGTCTCTCTTGAAGAGACTGGCTATCCGCGGGCTGAGTTTATCTCGACGGTACGGACCGAGATGACGGCGACTGCTGAAGATGTGCGAGCGTCTATTGATCAAGGCTTGACTTGCCTTGTTAACGTTTTGAGCCGAGATGACTCCGATGGCGATGCGCCACCTCGATACGGCGTCGGGGCTCGATCCCCTCTAGCGTCCATGTTCCCGTGACGAGTCTTTTCGAGAAAGAGGGAGGGGTATACATACCCCTGGGGCGGATTAAAGACCGCTTCGAGTCTGCTGGGGTAATTGAGGGCAAGCGTGTAATCACCTATTGAGGGGGTGGCATTGCCGCCAGTTCGGCGGCGCTCACGCTAGCAGCGCTCGGCCACGATGAAATAGCGGTCTATGACGGCTCGATGTTTGAATGGTCCGCAGACAAGTCGCTACCCCTAGAGATCCACGCCAGCTAGACGCTAGGAGGGCACAGCGCCTCCCTCGTTAAATGCGACGTCTAGCGCTGCGACGAAACCGTCGATGTCAGCACGAGTAATCGCTGTTGAAAGGTTGGTGCGGCTACCGCCAGGTACGTGGAACCCCTGGCTCAACAATGAAAAGCCGACTCTCCACGCAAGGGCCCCGTCCGATTGCTGTGCTG
This sequence comes from uncultured Dehalococcoidia bacterium, assembly GCA_964619905.1. Taxonomy (GTDB): domain Bacteria; phylum Chloroflexota; class Dehalococcoidia; order SHYB01; family SHYB01; genus DAOUKH01. Next base: position 15,594 of record CAZUGG010000081.1, on the reverse strand, counting down.
CTCGGTAGTTGCGCACAGGGTCGTGGGTGTAATGGAAAGCGCTGAAGTGCTGAACCCCTGTCACCTGCATGCCCACACCGCGGGCTGAGGCGAGGGCTCGCACGCTAGTACGCAAATAATCCCCAACCTCGCCCAGGTAGTCGTATTGTATGGGGGTTAACTGCTCTAACTGTGCGATGCCCGCTGCCATCGCGACCGGGTGGGCGTTCCAGGTTCCCGTATGCTACATCGAGGGGTCATTGCCGGCTCCTTCGCACTTGGCCATAAGGTCCGCCCGCCCTCCATAGACCCCCATTGGCATGCCGCCTCCTACCAGCTTCCCGCACGCTGTGAGGTCTGGTGTGACGTTGTAGTAGCCCTGGGCTCCGTGTATCGACATCCCAATCGAGATCATCTCGTCGAAAATCAGCAGGGCTCCATGACGGTCACATAAATCTCGTAGCCCGGCGAGGAAACCGGGCTCGGGTGGAATGCCGCCGCCGGCTCCCATGAACGGCTCGACGATCACCGCAGCCAGATCCGACGCGTGCTCGGCGAGGACGTTCGCGCAGCCCTCGAGGTCGTTATAGGGGAGGTAGGCAACCTCCTCACGGGCAGACAAAGGAACGCCGTTACTGACAGGGTCATTCTCGGTGCCTGGCCATGCCTGCCCGAGGTTAGCGCCCATCCCGGTGCACATCATGTCGTGTAGGCCGTGGTAGCTGCCCTCCATCCGCGCAAACGTCGTCTTGCCGGAGAAGGCGCGGGCTACGCGCATCGCGAACATGGTAGCCTCCGTCCCAGATGCCGTGAACCGGAGCTTTTCCATGGAAGGAATGCGTTTCTTGATAAGTGAGGCGAGCTTTAGCTCGGGCTCAGACATTAAACCGTGGCCGAGGCCTTTATCGATCTGACCTTTGATAGCCTCGATGATCTTGGGGTGCGAGTGACCCAAAGGAAGGGAACTAAAACCATTCGCCATATCGAGGATTTTGTTGCCGTCGACGTCGTAGAGGAACTGTCCCTCGGCGCGCTCGATGAACGGAGGGTAGTGGGAGAACACGAGGCCGGTGCGGCTTACCCCGTCGGGCAGATAGTCGCGTGCGATATTCGCTAACTCCCGGGACTTAGGAGTTGCAGCGAAGTAGCGTTTCCGGGCCTTCTCCATTCCGTCCGTTTTGCCCGTATTCATATACCTTTCCCTCCTGATGCAGCTTGTGACCGCAGGTCCTGATAGCTGCTGATCGAACGCTTGAGCGCGGCATCGTACCCGAGTTTTTCGTGGTCTGGACTTACTATCTCCATCTCGTAATAACCAGAATAACCGGACTCTTCGAGGGCGCGAATCATCGCAGGACAAGGAGCGATTCCCTCTCCTGGTGCGGTCCGGTCTAGGGTTCGCAACGTGACTGCTTTGTGGTCGCTGATCTGAACGTTGAAGATTGAGGATGAGGATGCGCGTATGGTGTCTTCGATTCCGGGCGCAAACCACAGATGCCAGAAATCGAAGACATAGCCGAGGTGGTCGTCCTCGATTGACTGGATAAGCCTATAGGTGTCCCTGGCGGTACTCATAAAGGTGAGGTCTTGGCGGATAGGGTGGATTGGCTCGATGGCGAGCTTGAGGCCCCGGTCTTTGGCGTGGGGAAGAAGCAAATGAAGCTCCTCTCTGAACCGAGACGCGGCATCCTCCCACGAAAGATGATCCCGGGGGCCACTCATGACGAAGATGCAGTCGACTTGAAGTTCGGCGGCGACGTCCATGTGCTCGACGAGTTCATCTACCACCGCACTGATAGGAGGCCCGTCGTGGGTATAGCGTCCTATTCCCTGATAGTTGGTTACTTTCAGACCCGAGTCTTTGAGGTGCCGGAGACCCTTCTTCGTGCCGTACTCGTCGAGTGAAGCCCTGGTAAGACCGATAGCTTTGACTCCATGGCGGGCCCAACCCTCAATGCACTGGCCGAGGTCCCAGTTGGGCGTCGTGATCATGCATATAGAGAAACGGGGATCGTCCATCGACTGTCCTTTCGCCCAACGACGCTGACTGTGGCGGGCATGATACGACAGTAAAGAAGATCTGTAGCTGCGCGCACGCACCACTAGAGGCGTTAGAATCTGGATCCGGGAATGGTGGTGGCTGCCCGGAACCCGTAGGCGGGTAAGGAGAAGGAGGCAGAATGGAGTTCGGGATATTTGTGCAGGGGGCAGCTCCGTCCCAGGAACTCGCCCACAGTCGAGTTCATGAACAGCAATGGGTTCGCGATGAGATCGAACTGATTCGGCTCGCGGACAAGCACAACTTCAAGTATGTCTGGACTAGCGAGCACCATTTTCTTGAGGAGTATTCCCATTTGTCCGACTCGGCGACGTTTTGCGCCTACGCGCTGGCGGTTACGGAAAGGATCCATTTAGGATCCGGGATCTTCAACATGAACCCCGTCGTGAATCACCCAATTCGACTTGCTGAGCGGGTTGCCATGCTTGACCAGCTGAGCCAGGGGAGGTTCGAGTTCGGTACTGGACGCGGCGCTGGGAGTCACGAGATTGGTGGATTCGGCCTATCCCCGGATCAGACCAGGGCGAACTGGGAGGAGACAATCCGGGAACTGCCGAAGATGTGGCGACAAAAGGGCTACTCGCACCCTGAGGGTCAGGCCTTTGTTACACCTTCGGAGGGAACGCAGATGATGCCCGGAAGAGAGGGAGCCTTCAATATCCTTCCTAAGCCTTATGCGCACACACACCCAGCCTTGTGGGTTGCTGCAGGCAACCCGGGCACCTACGAGAGAGCGGCTAAAAATGGCATTGGAATACTTGGCTTCAATGTTGGTTCCGTGTGGGATATGGCGCCTCGTATCGAGACCTACAAGAAACTGATCGTTGAAGCGGAACCGATTGGCGAGTACGTCAACGACAATGTTATGGTCACCGCGGGCATGATTTGCCAGCGCGACGGCAAAAAGGCGAGAGAGCTCGCGTGCCGTCCTGGAGCCTCCTATATTGGATCGCTCGTTTACCGCTACCACGACACCTTTCCAAGACCGGAAGGATTGCCGAAGTGGCCGGAGCTTCTACCGGACCCCAAGCTTGATGAAATTGACGACCGGATCAAGGGAGGGTACACGCTTTGCGGTGACCCCGAAGAGGTTATTCGGCAGATGAAGGACTACGAAACCGTCGGTTGCGACCAGATGGTCTTTAGCGTCTCGGGGAATTTGCCGTTCGATTCGTTGGCGGAGTCGATTGAGCTCTTTGGCGACCACGTGATCCCGGAATTCGACAGGGATGCCAAACACAGCACCGTTCGCTACCGTGAACAGGCCGGCGGCCCGCTCGTGCCGAAGGAATAGCTGTTGCCGAATTCGGCGCGAGGAAACCTATGAAGCTGGATGGCCGAGTGGCCATAGTCACCGGAGCTGGACAGGGCATGGGCCGCGCCGTCTCCGAAACATTTGCCGGGGAGGGCGCATCCGTGGCAGTGGTTGACGTCAACCAAGTGTCCGCAGAGGAGGTGGCGCGAGGCATCTCGAGCCGGGGAGGTAATGCGCAGGACTTTGCCTGCGATGTGTCAGATGCGGCATCGGTGCGCGCTATGGTCAAGAACATAGTCGAGGAGTTCGGGCGGGTCGATATTCTGTACAACAACGCAGCTCGCCTGAAGCCAACAACCCCTGTTCCTGAAACAGTGGCGGACATGCCAGAGGATCACTGGCAGGGGGTGATGGGGGTCAATCTCACAGGCGTCTACCTTTGTTCGAAGTACGCTCTAGCCGTGATGCTTGAGCAAGGCAGCGGGGTGATCATTAACGTCTCTTCGACGGCGGGGTTGGTCGCTGCTGGCGGCCACGCTGCTTACGGGACTTCTAAAGCGGGGATACTCGCTCTGACTCGATCCATGGCCAAGGATTATGGACGTCAGGGGATTCGAGTGAACGCGATTTGTCCCGGCCCTATTGACACCCCCCGGTTCCGGGGCACTCAGGATCCCGAACGTGGATCGGGAATTGACCGAGTTCGACTACGAGCCAGCGAGGTCCCGATGGGGCGCATTGGGACCTCTGAAGATGTTGCTAAGGTGGCGCTTTTCTTTGCTTCGGACGACTCGGCATTTGTTACCGGCGCCCAGCTAGTTGTTGACGGAGGAGCGACCCTCTAGGGGTCGGCGGTCCGTGGCTCAATCGCTAGTCCGTAGAGACGGGCGGCGTTTCCCCCAAGTATCGTTGTCTTGGTTGGTTCGGCAAGGGCGGTTCGGTTGCGGATCGCCCGTGCGGATCCGGGGAAGATCGCGTCTAGGTGCGGAGCATACCTGCTTCATGGCAGGCTTCGGCTTTTAGGCTCTATGAATGTCATGCGACCCATGTGCGGTCGGAGCATCATCAAGATCTGCGGCGCGAACCCCAGGAGCCCCATGACGCCAAGGGCAGCTCCGGGGGACGTCAGACCGGCAACGGCGCCAAGTAGCACCTGTGCCCCTGGCGCCATGCCAAAAATAACAATTCTCAGGGCAACTATCCGTCCCATTAGAGCAGGGGGAGCGAGGTTTTGTACGAGGGCCATGTTCAGGGTGAAAAAGCCTTGGGAAAAGGCCCCCAAGATCACGAGAATCGCCAAGGAGAGAAGGAAAGAATCTGATTGAGAAAAAATGGTGATGGTCAATCCTGCCATGGCACCCATAAAGAGACTTAGGCGTAGGGAAGGACGCTCCGAACTCGTCAGTGCGATGAGGAATGCGACGATGAGGGCCCCCACACCGCTAGCGGCGAACATTAGACCGAGACCGGACGGGCCTACGTCCAGGATGTCGCGCTGGTAGATCGGGAAGAGGGCGACGTGAGGGACGATCATTACGGTTCCTACGAGGCCTGAGATCATGACCCAGGTTAGGGGTCGAGAAGCCTGGACTGCGCGCACACCCTGGGTAAGCTCCTCGACTAAGGCGACTTTGCCGGAGGCTTCTTTCGGCGGCACCGAAGGCATACGCCAGATGAAGATCATCGAGAGTGCTGACAACCCGCAGGCGACGAAGAAGGGGGCCGCGGCACCAGAAAGGGCGATCAGGACCCCGCTGAGAGCCGGCGCCGCGATCATCATGAGACTAAAGATGGTGCTATAGAGAACCAGCGCATTGGTCTCCGTGCCCGGTTCAGCGACTTCCGGGATTGTCGATTGACGGATAGGAACCGATAGTCCGACGATCAGGCCAGCCACGAGCGAGAGCGCCATGAGGCTGGCAACGTTGAAGGCATCGACGGCGACGAGAATCGCCATGCTCAGAGCGATGCCTACCTGTACCACTTCTAGCCCTAGGAGAAGACGTCTTTTGTCGGACCGGTCAGCGAGGTAGCCGCCGACGAAGGGCATCACAAGCATGGGCGCCATCCCGAGAGCGAAGACTGATGTCACCACCAGCGGAGACTCGCTGAGTTCGCGTGCGAGGAAGCCGCGAGCTAGCTGTTGCATCTGCATTGCGCCGAAGGCTAGGAAGGCGCCGGCCCAGAAAAGACGAAAGCTTCGGCTATAGAAGGCGCGGAGGGCTGGGATAGGGTAAGCAGAAGGGTTCAAAGGAGGGCATTCTCCGATAGACCCAGGCTAAGTCTCAAGGCCAGGCCAAGAAGGGGCAGTCATGGGCTAGCGGATCGAGTCGCCGATGGGCTCCCCGGACCCTCGACCGTGGACGTTGCGGTAAATGTCCAGCTTCAAGAGGAGGACGGTGAGGCGGCGGGCTGGCTTGTCGGGGAGGCTATTTGACACGTAGGGCCTAGTCGTCGCCTGACAGGGCCTTGAGTAATGTGCCGGGCGACATAGGCAGCTCCGTCACGCGCTGGCCGATGGCTCGGCTGACTGCGTTGGCTACCGCCGCCATCGGTGGGACTAAAGATGCCTCGCCGACGCCGCGCAGCCCAAATGGATGTCCCGGGTTGGGGACTTCGATGATGACCGGCTCAATCATCGGCAGGTCGTAACTTGTCGGGATGCGATAGTCGAGGAAACTCGAGTTTGCCATCACGCCGCTGTCGAGGTAGTAGTATTCTTCGTTTAACGCCCAGCCTATCCCTTGGGCCGTACCCCCCTGCATCTGGCCTTCAACGTAGCTCGGGTGGGCCGCCTTCCCAACGTCTTGGAACACAGTCGCCCGTTCTACAGTAACCTTGCCGGTCTCTCGGTCGACATCGACGTCGACAAGAAGCGCCGCGAACGATGGGCCAATTTGTTTTGGATCGGAGCTAGCCGAGGCGGTCACGGGGCCGCCAGTATCCATGAGTTTACCGGCGAGTTCTTTGAACGAGAGTCTGTCTTCGGTGTTCTTCTTCGAAACGAAGGCTCCGTCAGCGTATTGGATGTCGTCAGGCTGAGTCTCCCAAAGCAGTGCTGCGCGGCGCATCATTTGGTCCTTGATATCCTCCGCGGCCTTGAGCACAGCAATTCCAGTAGAGAAGGTCGTTCGGCTGCCCCCGGTGACGCCGGTGTAGCCCACGGCGTCGGTGTCGCCGACGCTAGGGTGGACGTCCTCAGCGGTGAGGCCGAGCACTTCCGCTGCCTGCATGGCTAAGGATGCGCGTGACCCGCCAATGTCCACTGATCCAGTTACCAGGCTAACCTGCCCGTTCGAGGTGACGCTTAGCGTTGCCGAGGATGCCATGCCGGCGTTGCCCCAGTACCCCATAGCAACACCGCGCCCTTTGTGCCCGTCCCCGAGGGGCGTTTTGTAATGAGGGTGATCCTTGATCGCCTCTTCGAGTTCTTTGGCCCCGATGCTTGGGAAGGAGACCCCATTGGCCTGCCTGTCTCCCGTTCGGTTTACATTCTTTAGGCGGAGTTCCATCGGGTCGAGACCTAGCTTCTGCGTTATCTCGTCCACTGTCTGCTCGACTGCGAATGCGGCTTGGGGAGAACCGGGAGCGCGGTATGCGGCCGTTTTCGGCTTGTTTACAACTACGTCGTAGCCGTCGATCAAAAGGTGGTCGATCTTGTAGGGCGCTAGGCAGGTTCCAGCCCCCGATGCAACAGAGGAGCCGGGGAAGGCTCCCGCCTCGTAAACAAGGTTGACCTGCGCGGCTGTGATAGTCCCGTCGCGCTTTGCCCCGATTTTGACCCGCATGTTGGTGCCTGAAGCCGGGCCAGTTGCCTCGAACACTTCCTTACGGCTCATGGCGATCTTGACGGGGTGGCCAGTCTTTCTTGAGAGTGTTGCGGCCACAGGATCTAGGTAGCAACTGATCTTGCCGCCAAAGCCGCCTCCAATCTCCATTGGCACGACCTTTACGCTGGATGTGGCAAGGTTAAGGATTGACGCGACCTGATGTCGCACAATGAAAGGTCCCTGGGTGCTCGTCCAAACAGTTACGTTCCCGTCGGCTCCCCAGAGGACGGTTGAGTTATGAGTCTCGATATATCCTTGGTGGACTGGCTTGGTGCTGAACTCGCGCTCGACGACTAAGTCGGCCTCCGCGAATCCTTTCTCGATGTCACCCTGCTTGAGCTGGTGGTGGGCTGCGATGTTTGTGGCACCTGAGTCCGCCCCAGCGGTTGGGTCTTTGGTCCGCAAAGTCTCATGAAGGACCGGTGCGTCCGCAGCCATCGCCTCTTCTGCCGTCAGCACGTGTGGAAGAACCTCGAAGTCGACCTGGATCAGATCGATGGCCGCGTCCGCAATCTGCTTACTGGTCGCCGCTACAGCTGCAATGGCATGGCCTTTGTAAAGAACTTTTCCGCGTGCGAGACAGATCTGGGTCAGCACCTGAGGGTCTGCAAGCATTTCCATGAAGTTGGTGGGAGGGGTTGGCTTCTCTGGTAGGTCCCTCGAGGTTATGACTGCCCTGACCCCTTCCAATGCTTCTGCCTTTGAGGTGTCTATAGATCGGATGCGGGCGTGGGCGTGCGGACTTCTCAAGAGAGAGCCGTGCAAAAGATCCGCAAGTTGGACATCGGCGCCGTACTTAGCACGGCCGGTAACTTTGTCGTAGCCGTCGTGACGAATGGGTCGAGTGCCGACTACCTTGAAGTCGCTTGGCCGATCCGCAGTGGTCGTCATGTCCGGTCTCCTCGCCTCTTGGGCCCGTTTCATTCAGAAGCAGACTTGATCCTACTCTGCCCCGGTGACCGCTTCAAGCCATATCGGGGCTATAGGCTTGGCTCCTACGAGGGGAAGCTTTGCCCGGGATCGACCCGCGACACTCGTTGACGGTGCTTTCGGCCGGGACTATCGTGGCGCGGTTCGCTCCTTTAGTTCCGGAGGTACGCCAGTGGCTGAAGAACGTAAGCAACAGGATCTAAAACCAGATGGGCATGCCAACCTCAGGGTGATTGAGGTGGAGGCTGAGACCCTGGAAGGCATGCGGAAAGTGGTACGCCCGGTTGGCTCCAACCGGTACATACTCTATTCCAACGAGCCTGGGCAACCAGGCGGTGAGGATCCAGCCGAACCGCCCCCACTATTCATTTTTTCGTCGTCGTTGCTCCTCTGAGAGATGACCCAGATTCAGAGGTTCTCTGAAATGCGGCGGGTAGAGATCAAGAAGATCAAAGGCAAGGCCAGCGTCTTCTTTGAGCGCACTGGCTCCGTTGCGCTGGGTACGATCGAGGCCCTAGTGCCTCGGGTAGAGACGTATTACGAGATTGATTCGGATGCCGATCCAGAGGAGATTGCAAAAGTTTTGCGGGTCGCCCGCGATGGATGCTGGGTGCGCCAGGCGGTGGCCACTCCTACCTCCTTTGAGGACCATGTGACTGTCAACGGCCAGTCGCTAAATGTAAGCATGTAAAACATGGCGCCGAGCATTTTCAGTACGCGCAGCCGCTGGCGCGGCAAGGAGGGGATGATGCTATGAGCGATAGTGATACAAGCGGTGTCATGTTAATTCTCGCGGCCGCTCGTGCGGTCGCTGAGGATGACGCTCTTAACGGATGGCTTTTTGACGTTCATTACAAGGAGGTGATGCAACCCGGCATCATAGTGAGAGCGTCTCGCTTGCACGCGATCGATGCGACCCCGGAACAGCCTATAGAGTCTGCAGGCCCAGCAGCCTGGATCACGCTCTACGAAATGGAGAGGGGAGACGCAGCGGCGGCTTGGAAAGAGAACACCGTGATCAACGGCGATCGTCGCGCTAGGGGGGTCATTACTCCGATCAGCCCGTACTCGGCGCCGACAATGATGGCTGCCTACAAGAGGATCGCAGGACCCCCTTTAGCACCAAAAGAAAATACGACGCTATACCTTCACTTGTGGAACTCAGACACCCTGCCCCTTTCGGTTGGGACATTTTGGGGTGCCGCCTCCGTGTTTGAGAGTGAGCGACTGGCCGAGGGTCATCCGCGCTGGCTGGCCATTGGAGAGATCAGCGATGTCGGGGATGTACCGGGTGCGACCCCGGAGGAAAAGAGCAGTCTTAGCCAGGTCCGCTCCAAGCTTACGCTCAGTGGCGCATTCAGGGTCGTCTATGTAGAGAGGCCGTCTGGTTAAAGGGGGCTCAAGCACCCGGCGCGTTGACAGCGTAATCGGGCGCTGGATAATGGCTCCGCCGAGATATGAGCTGGCCGGTTGCGCCAACGATGACTTGGGAGGAGGCTACTTTTGGATGTTCGGGCGGTATCTGCGGACTCGCATGTTCTCGAGCCTGCTGACCTCTGGGTTCAGCGCTTGGGGCCCAAGTTCCGCGACCGGGCTCCGTATGTTGAAAAGGCGGAGGACGGCGAGAACTACCTGCACGTCGAGGGACGCGAGCCGCGAGAAGTTCGGCCCCTCGGAACCCCGGCTGCGATGTACGGCAAACAGGTGGAGGAAGGGCGACGTGGGGGCTGGGATCCCAATGCTAGGCTTGAGGACATGGAGATTGACGGCGTTGAGGCAGAGGTCGTCTACCCATCGTTGGGGATGTTTGCCATGAGCATCCCCGACGTAGAGTTACAGGCCGCTTGTTATCGTGCCTACAACGATTGGGTGGCAGAGTTCTGCAGTGCGCACCCCAAAAAGCTCTACGGCGTTGCTCTTATCCCTGTGACCGACAAAGAGTCAGCCGTACAGGAAGCCAGGCGCAGTGCCGCAATGGGGCTTCGGGGCGCCATGATCTGGGGCACGCCCATGGATGACCGCTATAGCTTTGCGAGTGGTTGGTACGACCCGATTTGGACGGAACTCGAGGCATTGGGGATGCCTATCAGCCTCCACTCCTTCACTGGGAAGGTGCAAAACTGGTCCCCCGAGGCCTTTCTCCACACCTATTCCCACAACACCGAGCTCATACCGCGGTCGATCACCCAAATGATGTTTTCTGGAACCTTCGACCGGTTTCCTGATCTAAAGGTCATCTCTGTAGAAAACGATATCGGGTGGGTTGGCTTCCTCATGCAGCGCATGGACTGGGTGTGCCAGCGAAAGGCTCCTCGACTCGGACTCGAATTCGGTAAGAGGGGACTTCTCCCGAGCGAGTACTTCGACCGAAATGTGCGCTGCACATTTATGACTGACGCGGCTGGCATGGCCACACTCGATCTGATAGGGCCTAATATACCGATGTGGTCCACTGATTACCCGCACAATGACAGCACCTGGCCCGAGTCACGCAAGAGCCTGGAGGAGCAGTTCGTGGGAGTCGATCCTGGGGTCCGAGACCGCGTTGTGTTCCGCAATGCGGTCGGACTTTACGGCATGGATGTATAGCCGCGACGTAGCAAGCCGGGGGTCCGTGCGGACCATGCAAGAACCGGTCAGGAGGCCCAATGCTTGAAGGAAAGATTGCGCTGGTCACCGGTGGTGGGGCAGGTATCGGCCGGGCCGCCTGCGAGGCCTTTGCTGAGCAGGGGGCCACCGTGGTCATCGCGGAGATCAACGCGGAACGTGCCGCCGATACGGCTGCCACAATCCAGGGGGCCGGGGGGGTCGCTACCCATCGCGTCGTCGACGTGCGAGATAGGCTTGAGGTAGAGGAGCTTGCGTCGTGGGTTGCGATCGAGGCCGGCCCAGTCGATATTCTGGTGAACAACGTTGGAGACTTTCTTCGGCCGGGACGGCCCTTTTTGGAAACGAACGAGGATCACTGGCAGCAGATTTTTGAGGTGAACCTCGCTACCGCTTTTTTGTGTACCCAAGCCTTTGCTCCCACGATGATCAAACGCAATTCTGGCAGCATAATCAACGTCAGCACCATCGAGGCCTTTCGAGGCATTCCTGGGCAGGTAGCCTACTCTGCTTTCAACGCCGCTATCGACGGCTTCACTCGCAGCTTCGCTCTTGAGGTCGCACACCATGGAGTGAGAGTGAACTGCATCGCGCCCGACGTCATCGACACGCCGGCCACGGACTATGCTGCAAGGGTCCCGGCCGGTGCGAAAGAGCACATACCCTCATGGGTCCCAATCGGTAGGTTTGGCCAACCCAAGGATGCGGCAGGAGTGTTGCTTTTCCTAGCCTCTGACCTCTCGAAATTTGTCACAGGCACCACGTTACATGTGGACGGTGGAACTTATGCCGCAGGGGGCTGGCATCGCATGATGGACGGCCAATGGACGAACTCGCCTGTGATCTCTGACAGTGGTAAGCGCCGCGGTTCATCACGGCGCAGCCCTAATTAGTACACCCCCTCTGTGGGAGAGATTTTGATGGTTGTCGAGCAGCTTGCGCCGGAGTTGGACCTCATTGCCTCGACTAGTCAGCAGCTGGAGGAGCTAGGACGGGGTTACCGCGTCGCCGAAGGTCCGGTTTGGAAGCACGAAGAGGAAGCCCTTCTCTTCAGTGACCTTGGCCATAGCCGGACCATGAAATGGTCGGCTGGGGCAGGGGTAACACTCTTTCGCGATTCCACGAATCAGGGCAATGGGCTTGCGCTGGACCCGCTGGGGCGTCTTGTGATCTGCGAAGGGGGGCGGCGGCGAGTGACACGGCTGGATCTGGATGGCACCCTTACCATCGTGGCGGATGAGTACCAGGGGACTAAGATCAATCGCCCGAATGACGTAGTGGTGAAGTCCGACGGGAGTATCTATTTCACAGATCCGGCACGTCGGGACGCTAAAGGGCAAACGGATATGGACCTTGCATTCTGCGGGGTCTACCGCGTAGCGCCGGACCTTAGCTCCATCAAACTTTTGATTGACGACTTTGTCTTGCCAAACGGCCTCTGTTTTTCTCCTAATGAAGAGACCCTCTACGTAATCGACTCGATGGGTGCATTTAGGCACCCGTCGGATTTCAGGCTAAGTGAAGGACTCATCAAAGCCTTCGACGTGGAAGCCGACGGCAGCGTGGCCAACGGCCGCTCATTTCTTCAGATGAAATCGACTCGCCCAGGGCTTCCGGATGGAATGAAAGTGGATGTTGAGGGCAATATTTATTGCACAGGGCCGGGAGGAGTGTGGGTCCTCGATCCTCGTGGCAAGCACCTGGGGACAATTTTGACGGGTGCGGAACAGACGACGAATTGTGGGTGGGGTGGTGACGACCTGCAGACTCTGTTCATCACAACCACCGAGGCACTGTTCTGTACGAAGTTAAAGATCCCAGGGGTTCCGGGCCTGCCATCTTCCCGCTTGGGGTCCTAGGGAGGAGTGCGGAGGTTCATCGACGCCTTTGCCTCTTTGGCTGTCGGAGAGGCTGCTGGAGCGGGCGATGGGATTCGAACCCACGACCTTTTGCTTGGGAAGCAAACACTCTGCCACTGAGTTACGCCCGCGGAGAGGCATGATTCTAGGCAGGGCCCTCTTCTGTTGTCAACGGATAGCAAGCAGACAGATGTACTAAAAAAGGGGCCGTCCCGAGGGACGGCCCCTTTTAGGCCAACGAATGTTAAGGCGCTCCCTAGAAGCCGCCCATTCCGCCCATTCCGCCGTCAGGCGGCATGGGTGGCATCGGTGGGGCCTTCTCCGGCTTTTCTGTGATCATCGCCTCCGTGGTGAGGATCATCGACGCGATGCTCGATGCGTTCTCCACCGCAGCGCGGGTCACCTTGGCCGGGTCGACGATGCCAAGCTCGATCATGTCGCCCCAGACGTCCTTCTCAGCATCAAAGCCGTGGTTTTTCCCCTTCGACTGGCGGATGCCCTGGATGATGACTGAGCCCTCTGCCCCGGAGTTGGCCGCTATTTGGCGTACCGGCTCCTCTAGTGCGCGGCGTACTATCTGTATGCCGGTCGTCTCGTCATCATCATCGCCTTTTAGTTTGTCGAGGGCTTTCTGAATTCGAATCAGGGTCGTGCCACCGCCGGCAACGATGCCTTCTTCGACTGCTGCACGGGTTGCCGAAAGTGCGTCCTCAACGCGTGCTTTCTTTTCCTTCAATTCGACTTCGGTAGCCGCGCCAACCTTGATTACGGCGACGCCGCCAGCCATTTTGGCTAGACGCTCTTGGAGCTTCTCGCGGTCGAAGTCCGACGTGGTAGTGTCGATTTGGGACTTGATTTGGGCCATGCGAGCCTTAATCGTGTCGTCATCACCGCGACCTTCGATTAGCGTCGTGTTGTCCTTGTCGGACGTGATCCTTCGTGCCCTGCCAAGGTCTTCCACAGTCGCTGATTCCAGCTTGCGACCAACCTCTTCACTAAGCACAGTGGCGCCAGTGAGGATGGCCATGTCTTCGAGCATCGCCTTTCGGCGGTCGCCGAAGCCTGGTGCCTTCACGGCGATGCCGTTTAGAGTCCCCCGAAGCTTATTGACTACGAGCGTTGCTAGCGCCTCACCTTCCACATCTTCTGCGATGAGGACGAAGTTCTTGCTCACCTGTAGGACCTTCTCGAGAACGGGGAGCAGGTCCGAGACGGCGGTGACCTTCTTGTCAGTGATCAATATGTAAGGATCCTCGATCTCTGACTCCATGCGCTCCGTATTTGTCACGAAATACGGGCTGATGTAGCCGCGGTCGAACTCCATACCGTCGACGTATTCGATCTCGTATTTGAGGCCCTTGGATTCCTCTACTGTGATGACCCCATCCTTGCCGACCTTCTCCATGACTTCGGCGATGAGACCGCCGATTTCATTGTCGTGGGCCGAGAGCGAGGCAACCTGAGCGATCTGCTCCTTGCCCGCTACAGGGGTGGAGACCTTCTTGATCTCGTTACGGACCGCTGCCACAGCTGTTTCGATGCCGCGCTTGATCGCCATAGGATTGGCGCCTGCGGTCACGTTCTTAAAGCCTTCGTGGACGATGGCTTGGGCCAGAACTGTCGCTGTTGTCGTGCCGTCACCTGCCACGTCATTTGTTTTTGTGGCGGCCTCTTTGAGGAGTTGAGCTCCCATGTTCTCGAGCGTGTCTTCGAGCTCGATCTCTTTGGCAATGGTTACGCCGTCGCTGTTAACCTGCGGCGGGCCGAATTTCTTGTCCAAAATGACGTTGCGGCCTTTGGGGCCGAGGGTTACCTTGACCGTGTCGGCCAAGGCATCCACACCTTTAATAATTGAGCGCCGCGCCTCTTCGGCGTGCGCGATTTGCTTCCCAGCCATATCTCTCCTTGTGGGTATAGGTAACGGACGAACTTCTGTTGCTAGCCGACTTTCGCCAGGATGTCGCTCTCCCTCAAGATCAGGAGTTCGTCATCGCCGTCCTTAACCTCGGTGCCGCCATACTTGGCGTAGACGACGGTGTCGCCCACTTTGACCTCCATGGCGATCTTCTTTCCGTCATCGGTGACCCTGCCGGGTCCAACTGCGAGGACCTCGCCCTCTTGGGGCTTCTCCTTCGCCGTGTCGGGGATGATGATCCCGCCCTTTATGGTCTCCTGCGCTTCTAGCGATTTGACCAGGACGCGGTCACCTAGGGGCTTAATTTTTCTGCCCACGCATGTCTCCTTTCGGCCGCTTGTATTAGTAAAGCAACCCGTTAGCACTCAAGTTAGAGGAGTGCTAAGCCATCAGATATAGTACTCTGGGCTCGCCTCTGTTGCAAGGAGGAGGGTAAATGGGACCAGGGGCGGCTGAATAGACAGGGTCAATCATGTCTGGGTTGACACATGCTGGTGGAGGCTCGTAGCGCTAGAAGCAATGAGCAGCGCTAAAAGGGGCGATAGAGGGGCCTGCTTTACAAAAGACGGGGCCCGAGGGGTTAGGCGAACGACAGTGAAGGTGAGACGTCGACGGCCATAGTTGTCGGTCTTTTCCCCTGGACTAATTTGAAATGTGCGCAAGCTGCCACCATCGCTGCGTTGTCTGTACACAGCACAGGTGCTGGAATGTGCACCGGAACCGAGGATCGGCCGAGCAGGCGTTCTCTGAGAGGCTTGTTGGCGGCCACACCTCCAGCCAGTGCAATTGATCCTGCGCCCGTTTTTTTTGCTGCTAGCAAGCTCTTCTCAACCAGGACATCTATAACGGCTTCTTGGAATCCGGCGGCTACATTAGCGGTCTCACTACCGGGGTCTCTCGGCAAACTGCTGAGGTTCGAAGACTGGTCTGGTGGGGGGTGGAGCCCCAGATCCTGAGCCAGGTGCAGGGCAGCTGTCTTTAGTCCGCTGAAGCTGAAGTCGTGGCTGCCCTTAAGCCAGGCTCTGGGTAAGGGGCGAGGCTCTGTGGCGGACTCCGCCACGCGTTGGATGGCCGGGCCGCCAGGATAGCCTAGGCCTAGAACCCGCGCGATCTTGTCGAACGCCTCTCCCGCCGCATCGTCTCTTGTCCGCCCCAACATT
>CAZUGG010000080.1:0-7445 GCA_964619905.1 uncultured Dehalococcoidia bacterium | reverse complement strand
TCGACCATATCGATGGCCTTCTGTGCCCCTTCCTTCGAACTCGACCCGATGATGACAGTTCCATCATCTTCGATGTCGACACTGGCACCGGTTTCCTCTTGGATCGAACGAATCATCTTGCCGCCGGGCCCAATTACCGTGCCTATCTTTTCCGGGTCAATCTTGATCCGGATCATACGCGGTGCGTATTGATTCAGTTCCGGTCTGGCTTCGACAATCGTCTCCGCCATCTTACCGAGAATGTGCATCCGGCCCGCATTGGCTTGTTCAAGTGCTTGAGAGATCACGGCAAATGAGTTACCGGTCGCCTTCATATCCATTTGAAGTGCAGTGATCCCGTCCTTGGTGCCCGCTACCTTGAAGTCCATGTCCCCAAGGGCATCTTCCCAGCCCAAGATGTCAGTAAGTACAGCAAACTTGTCGGGGTCATCCCCAGCAACCAACCCCATAGCTACACCGGCAACTGGCTTCTTGATAGGAACGCCGGCGTCCATCAGTGCGAGCGTGCTACCACACACGCTCGCCATGGAAGTGCTGCCGTTAGAACTCAAGATTTCTGACACCACCCGAAGTGCATAAGGAAACTCTTCCTCACTCGGAACCATCGGGAGAAGGGCTCGTTCTGCAAGCGCTCCGTGTCCGGTCTCACGCCGGCTTCCCCCACCGATACGCTTCGCCTCACCTGTGGAATATGGTGGCATGTTGTACTGATGCATGTATCGTTTCTTGTCTTCGATGCCAATGGTGTCCAAGCGTTGTTTCAGGCTAAGTGAGCCAAGTGTCGCGATACTTAGCGCCTGAGTCTCCCCACGAGTAAAGAGACCACTACCATGCGTCCTTGGGAGTACACCTACCTGGCTCGTGATCGGCCGGATCTCTTCCAACCCGCGACCGTCCAAACGAACGCCGCGCTCGAGCACACTCTTGCGAACTTGCGACTTGAGCTGGGCCTCGAACTCCTTGCCAACTTCAGCTGCGTCGAAGCGTTCGGCCAGTTGATCGATGACTGTCTTCTTGACCGCTGCCACATCATCGTCACGTTCAGCCTTCCGCCCCGGCTTATACAAAACAGAGTCCAGCTTCGATCCCAGAGTTTCGGACACCGCCTCCGTCAGATCTCGGGATGGTGGTTCAGGAAGCGCTACCACAAACTTTGCCTTGCCAGCAGCCTTCACAAGCTCCTCCTGGAGCTCGATCGTCTCTGCATTCACAATCTGGGCCATTTTCATCCCTTGAACCACAATCTCTTCAGAGACCTCGTTGGCTCCAGCTTCAACCATAACAACTGCATCTCGCGTACCTGCTACCACCAGGTCTAGTGAACTTTCCTGCTGCTCCTGGAAGGTCGGATTCGCAACCAATTTATTGTCTATAAAGCCAATCCGTGTGGCTGATACCGGACCGCCGAACGGGATGTCGGAAACAGAGAGAGCAGCAGATGCACCAACGATAGCCATATGCTGCGGATCGTGCTCCTGATCCGCGGAGAGTGTCGTGATAACTACCTGCACATCGGACCGCATGCCCTTGGGAAACAAAGGCCGCAAAGGTCGGTCAGTGAGACGCATCGTCAGGATGGCCTCTTGGGTTGGTCTTCCTTCTTTACGAAAGAAACTTCCCGGGATACGACCTACAGCGTAGAGACGCTCCTCAAAATCGATAGTCAAAGGAAAGAAATCTATCCCCTCCCTCGGCGGACCCGCGACGGCGGTGACAAGCAACATGGTGTCACCCTGACGAATCGTGACCGAACCATTCGCCTGACCCGCTAGCAGGCCAGTCTCCAAGATAAGGGGACGTCCTGCGATTTCTCGTTCGAATTTATGGGACATACGACAACATTCCTTCCTAAGAGGGGCGTGATCCAGTTGAAAAAGAAGAAGACCTCGCTTGGTGTGCGAGGTCTATCTGCGGAGGCCGAGTCGCTGAATCAGTGTCCGGTACCGGCCGACGTCCTCTTTGTGGACATATCGAAGCAACCGCCGACGCTGGCCCACCAACTTGAATAGGCCACGCCGCGAATGGTGGTCCTGGCGGTGCTGACGCAGATGGTCAGTGATGTCATTGATCCTGTGCGTCAGAAGCGCAACCTGCACTTCCGCCGAGCCCGTGTCGCCATCATGACGTTGGTACTCTTTCAGGACTTCTTCTTTATTGCCTTTGTCCAACTACTCCCGCGCCTTGCGTCCAAAAAGTTTTAGATCTTTTGTTTATGCGCAAATTATAGCACTCGACTAGCCCACGGCACCAGTTAGCACGTAGGATCAACGCCCAACGTTGGGCGTTGAATACCCCTTGTGTCCAAATTAGGTCACGCGTCCGAGTGTACGTTTTTTGACATCCAATAGAACTAGAGTCTCCGTCTTACGCACCCCATGCAATTTCGTCAGAACCTCCTCGAGGAACGCCCGAAGCTCCTCCAGTGTGCCCACTAGCACATTGATGATGAGGTCATAGCGACCAGTCGAGACACCGACGAAGATCACTTCCTCTGACATCGCCAGCCCTGACGCAACCGCTTCCAGCGCATCAGGCTGCACATCGATGCCAATAACCGCGGATGTATTCAGTCCAAAACTGCTCGGGTTGGGCACTGCCCGAATGTTCAGTGAACCGTCGTCAATCATCAACTTAATTCGTCGGCGAATCGTGGCTTCGCTGACCCCGATCACACGCGCAATCGAAGCATTAGACTGCCGCGCATCTTCTTGCAGCAGCTCGATTATGCGGCGATCGGTGTCGTCGATTCTCAAGTGGTTCTCCTAACTGGCCAGGAAAACACATCGGGCTCCTGACTAACAGCGACGAAAATAATAGGTTTCTTGGCTCTGTGGTGTCAATAAACCGTCACGAATCCATACCAGACTGATACCGGTATCAGTCTTATCACCCGTATAATTCGACGGGAACAATCACTTGAGAAGCTCAGCTCCTTGGGCCCTGAAGTATCGACTGGGTCAACCGGGGCCAGGGTCCGCTCCCTCGTCAACGCCAACCGTCAGACCCAACGCCGTAGGCCGAGCTCCCCTTTTCATCGGTGTAAATGCCCCGAATCTTTCCGCAGTATGCGAAACCTATGCCTCATTAAAAACTAACCGCCTCTCAGGTTCATTAACCCCTTTTTGGGCTAAGTGCCCAGTTGAACCCCCGTGGGCCGTATGCAAAAATTGCTCCGTTTCGATAGTTGTCGGAGGAAAGCATGTCGGGAATGTGCACGGGACTCAGGGTTATTGAAGTCTCCCAAGGGATGGCCGGGGGACTCGCCGGTATGATTCTTGCCGATGCTGGGGCCGAGGTGATCAAAGTCGAGCCCCCATCTGGAGACAGAGCCCGAAATCATCCGGCTTGGATCATGTGGAACCGCGGCAAGAAAAGTGTTGCCCTCGACCTCAAGACTCAGCCAGGGCAAGCGGCCATACGCGAGCTTACTATCAACGCAGATGTTCTCCTAACCACGGTGCGCGCGGGGGCCGAAGAGCGTTTGGGTATCGACTACCCCACTCTATCGACGGTGAATCCTGGACTGATTTACACGTCGATCACCGGCTTCGGACCAATTAAGAAATGGTCGCACATAAAAGGTTGGGATCCTATCATTAACGCTAAGATGGGTCGGACTCAAGCCTTTGCCAAACAAGTGACTAGGGAAGGGCCGCCCTTCGCCGCAGTGCCCGGGGCCAGCTACGGCGCTGCGATGTACGCGATCATCGGCAGCATGGCCGCCCTTCATGTTCGTGAACAGACTGGACTGGGCCAAAAGGTCGAAACTAGTCTCGCCCAAGCAATCCTCGCTTACGACTGGTTCTGGCTCCAATGGCAAATGGACCGGAAAGAAGGACAGCTAGCGAGGCCCCCCGGGGGATCACCTACCGCCCAATATTTCGTTGGACGCACTAAAGATGGCAAGTGGATTCAATGCGCCAACGCCATGTCCCACCTGTTCGTCAACTTCATTCTAGCCCTCGATCTCGGCGACCTCCTTGGGGAGGAACGATACGCAAACGTGCCCCAAATCCCCGCGGGACCAGATCTCGAAGAGTTGTATGAGAAGCTCCACGCTCGAATGCAAACGAAGACGGCCGCGGAGTGGATGGATCTTTTCACGGACAAGTTCGACGTCGCCGCCGAGCCATTCAGGACAGCCCAAGAGAGCTTCGAGCATCCGCAAATCATTCACAACCAAAATTGGCTGGAGCTAGAAGATCCAACTGTGGGCAAGACACGCCAACTCGGCCCATTAGTGAAATGCTCCGAAACTCCCATGGCCCCCCAAGGCCCGGCGCCTAGCCTTGGGCAGCACAATACAGAACTGCTCGAAGATGCAAAAAAGAATAAGCCTCCTGATAGCCCGAAAGGGAACTCTCTGCCCCGTTACCCTCTTGAAGGAATCACCGTAGTGGAGTTTGCGACGTTCTTTGCTGGCCCATTCGGCACAGCAATACTCGCTGATCTGGGAGCTGAAGTGATTAAGTTCGAGAGTTTGGACGGCGATACTTTCCGGCGATTTGCCGGAGGCGCTGCTAAACCTCTCCAAGGCAAGAAATCAATCGCCCTCGACATGAAACGACCTGAGGGTCGCGAGATTGCGTATGAGTACATCAAGAAGGCCGATCTATTAATGCACAACTTCCGTCCCGGTGTTCCGGAACGGTTAGGTATCGACTACAAGACTTGTCAGAAACTTAACCCCAAGCTTATTTATCTCTACGCTGGTTCTTACGGGGCCTCGGGCCCGATGGCCCATCGGGCTGCGATGCATCCGATCCCCGGGGCTATCTGCGGAGGTGCGATGCACCAGGCCGGGCGCGGTGTTCCTCCCGCTCCTGACGTTCCCATGAGCTACCCGGAGATCCGCGATATGTCCAGCCGCCTGTTCCAAGCAAACGAGGGCAACCCCGACGTCACCTCCGCCCTCGCGGTCGGCGCGGCCCTGGCTATGGGCCTTCAAGCACGGCAGCGTACCGGGAAAGGCCAATACCTCGAAACTACGATGATCGGCTCCTGTCTATACGCCGAGAGTGATGACTTCATTCAATACGACAACAAACCCTCAAGGCAGCTCCCCGACAGCAATCTCAATGGATTGCACGCCATTTACCGCTCTTACAAAGCAATCGGCGGTTGGATTTTCCTAGCTTGTGTGACTGAAAAGGAGTGGTCTGGCTTATGCCAGGCTCTAGAACGGAAGGACCTCGCTCTTGATCCACGGTTTTCAACCAAGGAAAAGCGATTGGCCCATGACGACGATCTCGCCGACGAGCTTGCCGCCATATTCATTACCCAAACGGCTACCAGCTGGGAGTCCCACCTGGCTAAACACAGCGTTGCCTGTGCAGAGTTCTTCGACGGTGACCTCCCAACATTCGCCAACACCGAGCCAGTCTTGTTTGAATCGGGAATGTGGACTAAGACGAACCACGCTTCGCTCGACGACTACTACCGTATCGGTCCGTACATCAACTTTTCCGATACCGGAAACCGCCTGGGGTCCACCACTTTTGTCGGCGAGCACACCAACGAACTCCTGCAGCGAATTGGCTACTCGGAACAAAAAATCCGGCAATTAACTGAGGCGAAGATAGTGACCTCGTCAGAGCGCATGGCGGACCCGGATGCCAACTAGGAGACTCCCATGTTCGTAGTCGACGACCGGCTCGAGGAGTACGCCTCGGATCACACCACACCAATCCCCAAGCTACTCGAGAATCTCAAGGAAGAAACTTACGCGTCCATGCAGTCGCCTCAGATGCTGTCAGGCCAGCTGGAAGGAACGCTGTTGCAGTTCCTCGTGGGGCTTTCAGGAGCCAAGCGCGTACTTGAGATTGGCATGTTCACTGGATTCAGCGCCCAGATGATGGCCGCTGCCCTTCCAGAGGACGGCGAGCTAATAACCTGCGACGTGAACCCTCAGGCCGAGCAAATGGCGGCTAGGTACTTTAAACAAAGTCCCGACGGCAACAAGATCAAGATCCTTATGGGACCCGCCCTCGAAACGCTGAAAACGGTTGAGGGCCCCTTCCATCTTATTTTCATTGACGCCGACAAGCCCAATTACACGAAATATTACGAAAGAGCCCTGGAGTTACTATCTCTCGACGGCCTCATCGCCGTCGACAACGTGCTCTGGAGCGGCCGCGTCCTAGACCCCAAAGACGAGAGCGACCACGCCATCGCTGCATTCAATAAGCATGTCCAAGCCGATCCTCGGGTAAGCAACGTCCTTCTGACCATCCGCGACGGCCTCATGCTCATCCGGCGGGCCTAGCCGCGCCATTAACTCGTTTATCTCAGTAAACCTTGTCGCGGCTTGATTGAAGGTCCAAACGGACGTGCGATGCGATCTAACCCTCACGAAGAGAGCAAGCAACAGGTGTCGGGGTGGGCAGTTCGCCTAGCTCAGTTATAATGACTAGAGTAACCGGCCCACGAACTAATCCTCACAGGACGCGCCACCAAGTTCGCGAAGGTCCTCAACGACTATGCCACAACCGTTCCGCGTCTTCTCCTTCCTCAAGGGAGACATCACAACTGCACCCAAAGCCAGCGCATCAACCCTTGGCTATCGACTTCAGCAACTACTGGCACTGATCCTAGTCGGTGTCCCCTTTGCCGGTTTCGCTTATGGACTGTACCGAATCGGAAACGGCCAGTACCCTTCGGCGACCGACCTCGCCTTACTTGTTGGCTTTTACTTCGCAACAGGGCTAGGTGTGACCGTCGGCTTCCACCGAATGCTCACCCACAAAGCTTTCGAAACCAACCCCATCGTAAGGGGTATCTTCCTAATCTTGGGGACCTGGTCAGTCCAGGGAGCTGCTATTACCTGGGCAGCGATACATCAGAAGCACCACTCGAACAGTGATCAGGACGACGATCCTCATTCACCTCACCGCCCTAGAGAGAGTTTCTGGCACGCCCACGTTGGGTGGATGTTTGGCTCGAACCGAGGTGCCCTTGAACGATACGCGAAGGAGCAGATGCAGGACCCGGTGGTGATGTTTGTAAGTCGCACCGCGTTCTGGTGGGTTGTACTTGGTTTCGTGATCCCCTTCCTCATTGGCGGTTGGACAGGCTTACTTTACGGCGGCGTCATGCGCGTCTTCCTCATGCACCACACAACATGGGCGGTCAATTCCATCTGTCACCTATGGGGCCAACGACCTTTCAATCTGGGGAACGACAAAGCCACCAACAACTTCCTGGTAGGACTGTTCGCCATGGGTGAAGGATGGCACAACAATCACCACGCGTTTCCAAAGTCAGCCTTTCACGGGCTGCGTTGGTGGCAGGTCGACTTTTCTTCCTACGTGATTCGAGCCCTGACGGCCCTGCACCTAGTGCACAACGTTTACAAAGTGCCTAGTCACTTAATCGACTAACTGCTTAAACACGATAATCCGGTAACAACAACAGCAAATAGACAGAACAACGAAGAAGACTAATAC
>CAZUGG010000079.1:0-3477 GCA_964619905.1 uncultured Dehalococcoidia bacterium | reverse complement strand
TATTGGCCTTTCCAGTCCGTTGGGCATTATGATTGCCATGGCATTCTACGGCTTCGGTATCGGAGGTTATATCCCGGTCAGGAGAGCTTTGCAAGCAGATATCTTCGGCAGTAGAGATTTCGGAAAAGTGATGGGGTCAATGGAGATCATAGCACTGGTAGGTGGCCTTGCAGGGCCGGTTTTTGCCGGCTGGGTTGCCGATGTTCATGACAGTTACCAACTAGCATTCCAGGTTTTCAGCATTGGTATCATCGCAGCCATACCCCTCATGCTCAGGGCAAGGCCAACCAGTGGTTACTCACCTGAAACAATCACGTCTGCATAATCAATAGGCCTGAGGTTATCGTGGTACCACATTTCCGCCTCTGCCCACCGCTTCACCCATACCGGGTTGTCTGATCGCTCAGCAAGGCGGCGTAGTCTGATTTCTGGTGATGTGTCAACGAACACCTTCACGTCGTACGCCTCTCGAAGCTCTGGCCTCATGGCATACACACCCTCAACAATGAGTACACCCTGTGGTTCTAACGTCACCCATATGTCCGGCCGCTGTGCCACCCAGTCGTAAATCTGATAGTAGCCGTTTTCGCCGTCCCTCAATGGTTGCAGAACCAAATCATAGAGCTTCAACCAGTCAACATACTGATCACAAGCATCCTCAACATTCACGCCTCCGGACGGATCCATTCCCTCGTCGCTGTAGAAATCATCGACGTGAACCACCGTAGCCCCCTGCAACGAAGAAAGTAGCGCCCCAGCTAGGGTGCTCTTGCCCGCTCCGCTTGGACCATCGATGGCGACGAACGTCATCGCCCCTTGTCCGCTCACCACGCGTTGCTGGATTAAATCGGTAAGGCCTCCAATGTCCAGTTTCCCTACCATCGGACCCCCATGTTCTTTGAATGTACGAAAATTTGGATTGATGTCACGTAGTTGAAGGGATGAATGAATTTTAACTCTACCACCATGCGACATCGTCCGGAGTACCTTGGGGTCGTTTCTGTTGCGACATCCATGGAAAAGCATTCAGGTATTTCCAACCGTGATCAGCAAATGTCATTACCACATTTCCCTTTCCCATTCCCTCAGCAACCCGCAATGCCGCATGCAGCACGGCTCCAGAAGAGATGCCAGCAAAGATCCCCTCCATCTCAACTAATCGTCTGACCGCATCGAACGCCGACGGGCTATCAACGATAAAACGCCTATCCAACAGAGCCATATCTAGAAGCGGAGGGATATACCCCTCTTCCAAGCTCCTAAGTCCCTGAAGGCGTTCCCCAAACCTAGGTTCCACGCCAACAATGAGAGTCTCTGGGTTCCGTTCCTTCAGCCGTCTTCCAACGCCGGTTATCGTTCCCCCCGTACCGATGCCAGCGACAAACGCGTCGACCTGTACTAATTCCGCTAGGATTTCAGGCCCTGTCGTCTCATAATGTGCTGTCAGGTTGGCCGGATTGGCAAATTGTTGAGCAAACCACCAACCGTTCTCCTTTGCTAATCGTTGTGCTTCTTCGATGGGACCCAACATCCCCAACCTCGGCTCCATCCACGAAATCTCTACACCAAAAAGCGTCAGTAAGTCCGGGATTCCAGGGGCAACCTGAGGGGGAACCACCGCACAGATGTTGTAGCCACGCTGCTTGGCTGCAGCCGCCAGGGCCAAAGCCATATTGCCGGTGCTGGCTTCCACAATAGTCTGCCCACGAACCAAAGCCCCAGTGCTTTCAGCACTACGGATGACGTAGGAAGCAACCCTATCTTTTATGCTACCGCTAGGGTTGTTCCCCTCCAACTTGGTAAATAGGCGTACTCCTTCTCTTGGGCTTAAATGCGCAAGTTCCACTAATGGGGTATTACCTACAGCAGCAAAGAGATCAAGATTCTTCATACACCCTCTCAGCAACAGCAAACCTGAACTAAATCTGATTACAAAAGACCTCAACATGGTAGCAGCCAAGCTTTGGCGACACCATTATATTCTCCGTGCTAGAGTAAGCAGAGTTCCAGCCTCCACTATTGTCGCAGAAGATTTTTTGACGAAGGGCACGTTATCACCCCAAATTGACATCAGTTCTGCTCCGGAATAGTTTGTTAAGGGAAACACCAGTCGGAGCGTTTTGTGGATCAAAAACCGGATCAGTTAGAACAGAAACCAAAGCTGACGTGGGGAATCATGGCCTTTGCTACCATGTTATTCGCACCCTTTGCGCTGGCCATCGTCATTTATATCGGAGCGTTTGCCGTTGCTGATGATGTATACGCAGCGAAATCTGCAGGTCTCGATGACACGGTTGCCGGTTGGAAACACAACCTAGTCGGCGTTTGTCCATTGCATTAGCATCAACAGGTTGGCCTCGTTGCCTGTGCTGATGATTTATCAAGTAAACATTGTGTTGATTAGCGCTTCGGGGGTTTCTCCACCGCTGCAGCGCGCGGGGCTCTTAGAAAAATCATTAGCGCCCCTGCTGAGAACGCTGAAATTGCGAAACTGTTGAACGCGATGGTGTAACTCTGAGTCACGTCGAATACAAATCCAGCGTAGATAGGCCCTAACACCAACCCAAACATTTGCACGAAGTCCATTGTCCCCGAAATAGTTCCAAAGGAGCGCCTACCGAAGTAAGCGCCGCGAGTTGCATTCATCGTCGTAGCACCTCCGCCCCAACCAACTGCATACACCACAACGAATAAGAGAAGCATTGGTAGTCCCTCAGTAACATTACTCAGAACGAACGCCCCCAAGCCCACCAGCATCATGCTGAGGGCCATGATATAGCGTGGTGGGAAACGGTCTGCAAGCAAGCCAAATCCAAGGCGTCCAATGATGCTCGTCACTGTAACGAAAGCCAGAATAGTTGTAGCTGTTTGCAAGCTTCGGCCTGTATCAACCAGGAAAGGCACTTGGTGTAACGATATTGCTCCGACCGCGAACTGTCGCATTCCAAACGCAACAGCCAAGTACCAGAAAACGGGCATTTTCAGCGCATCCTTTAGGCTGAAATTCGCCTCAGGTGAATCCTTACCAATGTCGGGTGCCGCGGAAACTACTTCCGGTCGCTCTACCGTCAACTCCTGGTCCAGTCTTGGCCGCTCGCCATCAGGCAGCAACCCATAATCCTCTGGCCTCTTTCGCATGACAGTAGAGATCGGAAGTCCCAGTGCCAAAATGGTTAGACCCGCAACGACTGCAGCCGTACGCCAGCCATAACTTCCTATCAGCCAACCAAGGATTGGAACAAAGATCCCTCCTAACCCGCCACCCGATAAACAAATGCCGATCGCAATTCCGCGTTTTTTGATAAACCAGTTGGCGGGGGCCACCAAGGAAGGAACCCTAATACCAATAGACATGCCTACTGAGATGATCCCGAGGAAAACTATATAAAACATGACTAAGGAGGTTACGAGGCTCATCAGTAGAAACCCGACACCCATTATGATGACGCCAATAGTCATCATTCTCCTCGGCCCATA
>CAZUGG010000078.1:0-2637 GCA_964619905.1 uncultured Dehalococcoidia bacterium | reverse complement strand
CAATTACGGGCTTGGACATGTTGCCTCCTCTAGCGAAGCGGGGTGCCGACCTGAAAAAGTAAGGCCTACTTCTGGCAGACTATTCTCCCGGAGCCTGTAATGCAGTGTCAACAATTCAAAAATGCTAGGCACTCGGAACCTGACGAATCAGGAACCTAGCAGTTGCCCGGACCTATTGATCTAATTTTAAACCTCGAAAATCCGCCTCTCTCTCCGAACGTTGTCAATGAGTCCACGTCCCTCACAACTGGTTCGTCGTGCTAACATGACCGCATGGGACGCTCTCGAAGCGCGGAGTCCACTACGAGAGGAACTGGATCACCCCCGGCTAACGGTTATCGGGGTCTGCCCAGTGTCGACACGGTGATCAGCCATCCGCTGCTTGAAGCCGCCATCCTTCGCTACTCACGATCCGCCGTCACAGAGGCCGTCAGAGAAGAATTGCAGCGGGCCAGAGTCCTTATCGCTGCCGGAGAGCCCCCCCTCTCCCAAAAGGACGTGATCGTGGGCGCAAGAGCGGCCCTTTCTCACAATCTAGAGCCTTCGATACTTCCTGTTATAAACGCCACCGGCGTGGTAATTCACACAAACCTAGGTCGGGCACCACTCAGCCAAGAGGCCCTCCAAACCTCCCTCGAAGTCGCCGCGGGCTATACCAACCTTGAGATGGACCTCGCCACAGGCGCACGAGGCTCTCGCCACGTTCACCTAGACGAGCTGCTCAGGCGGCTGACAGGAGCAGAGGCGGGGATCGCAGTTAACAACAACGCAGCCGCCGTCATGCTTGTGTTAAGGGCCCTGGCTCGGGGCAAGGAGGTTGTCGTCTCTCGAGGAGAAGCCGTCGAGATCGGCGGTGGCTTCCGGATTCCCGACGTTATGGCTCAGTCGGATGCGACTCTCGTCGAAGTGGGTACCACGAACCGTACATACCTCAAAGACTATGAGAATGCCGCCACAGAAGAGCCCGGCGCCTTTCTTAAGGTTCATCGCAGCAATTTCAAAATCTCGGGCTTTACCCACGAGTCCACGGTTGCAGAACTCGCAAAAGCGGCCTCCCTACACAGCATCCCTCTAATCTACGATCTAGGAAGCGGCTGCCTGCTAGATACTGCCAAATATGGTCTCGCTCACGAGCCCACTCCGCGACAAGCTCTTAGTGAAGGAGCAGACCTTGTCATGTTCTCCGGCGATAAGCTCCTCGGCGGGCCACAAGCAGGCATAGTTGTGGGTAAGAGCCGGTACATCAACCTAATCAAGAAGCACCCCCTAGTCCGAGCAATGCGCATCGACAAAGTGACGCTGGCAGCTCTTCAGGTAACGCTATTGCACTATCTTCGTGACGAAGCGACAGACAAGCTTCCCGTATGGCGCATGATTTCGGCTTCGCGGGCTGAAATGCAACGTAGAGCCAAACGCCTCGTTAAGGCGGCTGGGGCAAAAGCCACGCTATCCGACAGCAAATCGACCATTGGAGGCGGAACCCTGCCAGACGAGGAGTTGCCAACAGTCGTGATCTCGATACCAGCTGACGGTCGAGACCTAGACAAGATGGCAGCTATACTCCGAGCTGGGACTCCACCAATCGTAGCGCGAATAGAACGCGACAAGTTGGTCTTTGATCCCCGTACCATTCTTCCTGAGCAGGACAAGACAGTCGAGGAGGCGCTCAAGCGCCTCCTCGCATAAACGCTCCAACATCTGGACGAGGATGTGAGCAACTAAGAGATTGGGCACTAGGAAAAAACGGGTCCCCCGAAGCCAGCTAAAACGTAGAGCGATCCAGACCCTCGAATTCGACAAGATTCGTGTGCGCCTGGCTCAAACAACTTCCTTCTCAGTGAGCCGCCATCTCGCTGAAGTGCTCGAGCCGTCATACTTCCCCACGGAGGTCACCCAACTCCAAAGCCAAACGCGCGATGCATATCGTGTCCTCGAACTACGGCCGAATCTTGCCTTCGACGGAGCAACAGACATACGCCACATGGCACACGCTGGCCAACTAGGGGGCCAGATAACCGGCCTCGAACTACTCCAAGCGGCTGATACCTTTGCAGTTATACACTCAGCGCGAGTCAACCTCATGCGCATAGCCGAAGAGGCCCCCTCCTTGGCAAACGTCGCTGCTGGCCTTGCAGACTTCAAAGAACTTACTAAGACCATCCGGGACACGCTAACCCGTAGTGGAGACGTGGTTGACCACGCCAGCGATCTACTTGCCCAGCTACGTAATGAGGAACGCCAGACTCAGGACCGAATCCAGATTCGACTCGAAGAAATCATCGCCTCGACCGAAGGCCAGCGCGTGCTGCAAGAGGGTTTCGTCACCACACGTGGAGACCGCTTCGTGCTCGCAGTGAAGGCCGAGCACCGCGGCCAGTTCAAGGGTCTGATCCACGACATATCATCGACAGGAGCAAGCGTCTTCATGGAGCCTCTTGAAATTGTCGAGATGGGCAACGCCTGGCGGGAACTCAAGGTCGCCGCAGCTCGAGAGGCCGATCGCATTCTATTAAACCTCACCGCCATGCTTGGGGCCCGCGAAGAGGCCATCGTCGATAGCATCGAGCGGTTAGGGACCTTGGATCTGGCCCTAGCAAAGGGACGCCTTGGCCAACAAATGTACGCCATCCCTCCTGA
>CAZUGG010000077.1:0-4736 GCA_964619905.1 uncultured Dehalococcoidia bacterium | reverse complement strand
ATGTACCGCGGCTATTTCGGCAAAGGTTCGCCCTTAGCAGACGAACCGCTCGTCGACGTGATGGACCGTGCTTTCCAGTTTGACATGGATCGACGAGAGCGGCTTGCTATAGAGGACCTAGAAGGAGCATTGGCGAGCATTAAGGGGTCGTATGAATCGGTCGACGTGGGTTTTATTGACAAGAACAGTTTGCGGGAGTGGCAGTCTATAGTTATCGAGAGGTCTGGTCGGGACCTCCCTTGGGATCGTTTTCGCGGTTTCGTGCGAAGGGTAAGACCTGAGGCAACCGAAAGCGAGGCGGACACGATCGTTAGCAACCTGCCTGAAATTATTCAGCGGGTGCGGGGCTATATCACACCAGATGAGGAACGACGATTCCGGGAGTCAGCTCTGGATTCCTTTCTACGCCATGCTCGGGAATATCTTAAAGGGGACCAAGTAAGTTGAGGCTTGTTCGTGGCACGTCATCTGTCCGCAACCTGCTGCTGGCATTTCGTGGAAAAGAGAGGCCTCAGTCGGCTCAAATAACCGAGGCTACTGAAAAGATATTCGGCGAAGCGCTGACGGTAAAAGAGGCTGTTTCGCAGATTATTGCGGGTGTGCGCGAGAAAGGCGACGCGGCCGTCAAAGACTACCTGCGTCGTATTGACGGCGTTGAGATTAAGTCGCTTGGGGTTTCAACGGAAGACATAGTCCTGGGGGCAAACGGTATCGAAGTTGACCTCCGTGGATCTCTGGTTTTGGCCGCTGACCGAATTCGGAAGTTTCACGAGTATGCGATGCCGGAGGCGTGGCAAGACGACAAGATGGGGTTCGGTCAACGTTTCGTTCCGATTGAGGCCGTAGGTGTTTATGTCCCCGGAGGTTCAGCGTCGTATCCCTCAACTGTCTTGCACACAGTCATACCTGCCAAAGTGGCGGGTGTTGAAAAGATAGTTCTCGTTACCCCTCCCACGGAAAGTGGCGTGGCACCGGCTATTTTGGCGGCGGCCCGTATCGCAGGCGTCGACAAAATCTTCCAGGTTGGTGGGGCACAAGCTATCGCGGCACTCGCCTATGGTACTCATTCGATACCACGGGTCGACAAGATATGTGGGCCGGGTAATGTGTTCGTTACCGAGGCCAAGAGGCAGGTCTTTGGGGACGTCGGCATAGACGGACTGCATGGGCCTACGGAGACCATGATCATTGGTGATGGTTACGCTAACCCCGATCTTATCGCATCTGATTTGTTAGCTCAGGCCGAACACGATGCTCTTGCAATGCCAGTGCTACTGACCGATTCGGAAAGTCTTGCAGTTCAAGTTGCTGAGGCCGTGGGGGTTCAACTTAAAAATTTGGATCGGTTGGCAATCGCCGGAGTTTCCATAGAAAACAATGGTCTGATCGGTGTTCTGGATTAAGCGGAGGAAGCCAATGATTTGGCTAATGAGTTCGCGCCGGAGCATATTTGTTTGTTTGTAAAGGAACCCAGGCAGAGCGCGAACCTCGTCCGACACGCAGGGGGCGTCTTCGTCGGGGAAAACTCTTGTGAGGTGCTAGGGGACTACGTCGCTGGTCCAAGCCACGTGATGCCCACGGGGGGTACGGCTCGGTTCGCTTCCTCATTGGGGGTCCACGATTTCCTTAAGGTGATGCCAGTGATAGACCTGGATGGGAAATCTGAGGCACTGGTTGATGCGGCAGCAGCGATTGCTAAATCCGAGGGCTTGACGGCACATGTGCGTTCGGCTAAAGCTCGAAAAAAAAACGGAGACGCAGGTCTATGACAGGGGATTTGGATAAACTGCTGCGCCCTCACCTCCGTGACATGAAACCCTATGTCCCTATTTCTTTGCCTGGTGCTATTGAAGGGGACGGAGTAAGACCAGATGGCTCGGTAATCAAACTTGACGGTAATGAAAACGTCTACGGTTGCTCTCCGAAGGTTCGAGAGGCATTGGGTGACCTGGCCAATCACCACATCTATCCTGATGCTGACCAACGTGACTTGAGGGATGCTCTGGGTTCCTACACCAGTGTTGGAGCCGAACACATAGTAGCTGGTGCTGGTTCCGACGAGCTTATCGAATTGCTGCTGCGGATGCTGGCGGGTCCCGGAGACAGTATCGCCACCGTTACCCCGACCTTTGGGGTGTACGCATCAGCGGCGAGTATTGTAGGCGCGGAGGTTATCAGCGTCCCTCGGCGTGATGATTTCTCAGTGGATGTCGAGGCTTTGGTTGGGAAAAGCGAACCGCATACGAAAGCGGTGTTTGTGGCAACGCCGAACAACCCCACTGGGACAGTGACCCCTCGTAACGATCTAGAGCAGTTGATCTCAAGCGAGATGCTGATTGTGGTTGACGAGGCCTACTATGAGTTCTGTGGCGATAGTGTGGCTGATTTAGTGCCACATTACGACAACCTCGTTGTACTTAGGACATTCAGCAAATGGGCCGGTTTAGCAGGCCTTCGTATTGGATATGGTATTTTCCCGCCGCGTCTGGCGGATCTGCTCATGGCAACCAAACCCCCATACAACGTCAACGTTGCCGCCGAAGTCGCAGCAATAGCGTCTCTTAACGACATCGATTACCTCATGGGCAATGTGCAAAAGCTCATTGTGGAACGTGATCGCCTGGAAATTATGTTGATGAACCTAGACTTTGTCGAAGTTATCCCGTCCGAAGGGAATTTCCTGCTTTGTCGAATGATTGACCGGGACGCGCGAATGATCCAGCAAGATTTGCGCACAAAAGGGATTTTCATCCGGCATTTCGATACTCCGTCCATCGAGGACTGCGTTAGAATTAGTATTGGACGTCCGGCGGACACAGACGCTCTGATCTGGGCGCTGCGAGCTTATGAAGGTGTCTATTGACTATGCGTAGCGCAACAACTACTCGAGAAACAGGTGAAACGGAGATCGCCGTCGACATTGGTATTGACGGCACGGGACGGACTGAGGTTTCCACCGGTTTTACCATGCTCGACCATATGCTCGCTCAACTTGCCCGTCACGGGGTTATCGATTTGCGTGTCGAGGCGAAGGCGAAGATGGATCCTGACGGTCACCACACAGTGGAAGATGTGGCGATTTGTTTGGGACAGGCTTTCAATGAAGCCTTGGGCGATAAGCGAGGCATAGTGCGCATGTCGACAGCCTCAGCACCATTGGACGAGGCTCTGGCTACGGTGACGGTGGATATCAGCGGACGTGGCTACGCCGTGATCAACGCGAACTTCGCTAATGAGAAAGTGGGCGATCTTCTGACTGATCTGGTCAGGCATTTTCTTGAAACCTTTGCCCGTGAAGCGCGGCTGAACCTTCACGCGGACGTGATTCGTGGCGTTAATGATCACCACAAAGTGGAATGTCTCTTTAAGGCGTTGGCGAGGGCCCTCGATGGAGCGACTCGAATTGATGAAAGGCTGGGGAGTGCAGTGCCCAGCACGAAAGGGATCATCGAGTCCTAGGACTCGGGTTGCTCCTTGACAGGCGAATCGGCTTCTTTGAGGACAGCTTCGATCTCTTCTACGTCCTGCGTTAACGGAGGCTCTCTCGAGTCCTTTAGGTGTTGCATCAGGTTAGTGGGGGAAAGCACTCCGCTTGATACTACAAGTTTGATACCTTCTTCGACGCTCAATTGGGTGGCGACGACCTCGTCGTCTGGAAGATATGCCAGCAGTCCTGTCTGGGGTGTAGGTGTGGTAGGGATCAGAACTGAGTGGTAAAGGATTCCGTCTTGTCCCTGCACTGTGTTCGTATGGAAACCTATGGTGTAGGTTCCTTTTTTGGGCCATTCGGCCAGTACGACTCGTAACTTAGCACTACCAGCGACAGACAACGAGTCGATAATCTGCTTGGTAGTGTGGTAGAGCCAGCGCACGATTGGAATCCGTAGGATAAGGTCCTCGCCATAGGCGATTATCTTCCGCCCTATGAGGTTAGCTACCAGGAGGCCGGCTAGGTAGATTGCGACCGCCATCAGACCTATGCCGACGCCAGGAATCTCACGTTCGAAGATCCGATGAACAATTGGCTGGACAGCGTCGTCGAGGATGGTGAAGAAAAAACGAATGATGAAAAAAGTTACCGCAAGGGGGATCAAAGCGATTAAACCCGCGATAAACGTTCGCCTCAGATGTTGGCCTACGCGCCCAAGGATGGAGAGTTTGTCAGTAGGCATTGTCTTAATGAACCGTTTGAGGTTGAGAGAAATACCGACCTAAGTCTTTAAGTTGTGCAGTTTTCTCGGAATGAAGTGGCATTTGATCAAGTGCCACTTCGCCTTCCGCAACTAGCTTGAGGATGAGGTCTTCTACGTAGTCGTTAGCACCAGAATCCCTAATTTCCGAAATGGCGGCGTCTACATCGTCATCGTTGACTAACGTGCTGCGGGCTCCTACACGTTCCAAAGAGCGGCGATTTGCCTCTGTTGTGCTAGCGAAAGCGTAAAGGATTGGCAGTGTTCGTCTTTTGTCGATATTCTCGATCACAGCAGCCCGACGGTCTCCGATGGCGTTCCCGCTGTAATCCTGTAATTCTGCGCGTAGACACCAGGCGGTCCCGAGGTTCTCTCCGAAAGTGGTCAGGCTTTCGCGCACGCTCTCTTCTGGGCTAGCGACCATGGCGCCAAGGGCAGCTGCGGTGGACGCGATGGCACCTTCGGTTTCACGCACCGCTTGTACGTAATCCTCGGGTTTGGCACCATCTTGGTCTTGGAGGGCTAGCAGCGTGCATTGTGCGGTGG
>CAZUGG010000076.1:0-11564 GCA_964619905.1 uncultured Dehalococcoidia bacterium | reverse complement strand
AGGTGCAGCGCCGATGACGCGATCAAGAGTCTGGCCCACGATTTTTTCAGAGGGTGTATAGCCGGGGACTGTGGCATAGGTAGAATCGGACAGCAACAGATCCACGCCCTCTGCGCCGAGGCTTGCCAGCTTGCTCAGGTCTGAGGGCCGGCCGTCGACGGGCGTATGGGCAAACTTGAAATCACCGGTGTGGATGACCAAGTCTCGAGGAGTACGGATCGCGAGTCCCATCGCGTCGGGAATACTGTGGCAGACTCGAAAGAACTCGACTTCGATGCGTCCGAAGTCAGCGTAGTCGCCATCGGAGATCTCGTGGACCTGCGCCTCCTTCAGAAGGCGGCGTTCTCTGAGTTTAACTTTGATAAGCCCTGCTGCTAGTGTCGAGGCGTAGACAGGCACATTGATGTCGCCGAGGAGATAGGGGATGGCACCAATGTGATCCTCGTGCCCGTGAGTGACAACTACGCCCCGAAGCTTTTCTTGGCGTTCTTGGATATATGTTAGGTCGGGAATGATCACATCGACACCGGGCGTGTCAGCATTGGGGAACATGACGCCAGCATCGACGATGATCATGTCGTCGTCATTCTCGACGACCAGCATGTTCTTGCCGATCGCACCGAGACCGCCTAGTGGAACGATACGGAGGTCAGACTTGCTCACGAACTCTCCCCGGTCATTAAGGCCGCTAGAAAAGGCCTAGTTGCTTTGGTTCAGACTCCGCCGCCGGCACCTCGTCCGTATGAGCGAGGAGGGAGGGGATCTTCTTGAAGTCAGCTTCCAACGTCGGTCGAAGCGTCGCTTGATAAAGAGCGGCTGCTGGGTGGTGGACTGGCATTATGGTACGCCCGTTCACGTCGCGTGGCTGGCCGTGCACCTTGTTGATGGAGGCGCCTGGGAGGAACCTCTGTAAGGAGTGTCGACCTAGGGTTACGATTAACTTCGGGTCGATAAGTTTGATCTGGCCTGTTAGCCACGGCTGACAGGCGTCGACCTCTTCGGGCAAGGGGTCTCGGTTACCTGGTGGTCGGCACTTCACCATGTTGGCGATATAGACATCCGACCGGTTCATTTCGATTAGTCCGATGAGGTCGTCCAGAAGCTTGCCAGCAGGGCCGACGAAGGGTTTACCCTGCTGATCCTCATGATACCCAGGACCCTCCCCGATGAACATCACGTCGGCGGTGGAGCTGCCCTCGCCCGGGACGACTTGGGTACGACCGTTCGCCAGCCCGCATGAAGTGCATGAGAGGGCCGCGGTGCAGAGGGCTTGGAGCGAGGGGAATGTGGCCATTCTCGAACAGGTTTGAAACTTATTCCTTCTATCAGGTTAGCATGCGGCTGCTTGGAGAGTCAACAGAAGGGAGGGGATGCGGACGGAGAGTGACAGGGTCTGGGGCGGCTTGCTACACGCTAGTTGCTGCCGTTCACTGCTAAAGTCCGTAGGGGGAATGTCTGTGGCACGAGAGCAGTATGCTCCAACTTGCTTGCAGGTGGGCGGGATCAACCTGCTCCTTCTAGAGTGGTCAGGGCCGCATCGATGACGGAGCGATCTTTGGCTTCAAGGGTTTGTGCTGCGACTGAAAGAGTTTTTCGGTACTGGAGCAATAGGTCGATAGGTGCCTCCGCGTCGCCGATGCGCTGCTCGATTCGATTAACTGCTCCGCGAATTCTTCCTTCTAGCCATTCAATGCTTGCACGATTTGCTAGGGCCAATAGGTAGCGTGCGTCATGTCCCAAGGAGATGTTGAGGTGTGGTTGAGTCTGTTTGCGGTGAGCGTCGTAGGCGAAATACACCAACGTGTCCTCGACGATGTCACTTCTCGCTTGACGCTCATACTCTAGCGTCAGTTCAGCTGCTAATTCGGGATCGCTCTTTATAATGTAGTAGATGCCTCGGGCCGGTATCATCCGGACTGGGTTCGCTTGTTGGAAGATACGTGTCGTGAGGGGAAGGTCTCGCTCGAACAGGGCTAGAGCTTCCCGGGGGCGAAGACGCAAAAAAGGCTCGATCCAAAGGCCCGAATCCATGAAGATGGTTAGTGCTTTTTGAGGGTCAGCTTGTCCAAGCCGTACAATGCGATCATAAACGGCCTGTTGAAATGGCTCGTCTATGGCCGGGGTTGCCGAGACTTTCTCTGTAAACATGAATGCTAAGAGCGTAAGGCGTTCTGGGCTGAGAGGACCTCCAAAACCAAGGAGTGCTATAAGTTCCTCTGGGGTTAGGAGGAAGCGCGTAAAAGCTGGCCCCTCAGTCATGATGGCGAGAGCCATATCGTTTGAAAGGCCGTGCAAGAGCTTGCGCGCAGCTTCGCGATCGATAGCCCCCATCACTTCCAGGAGGAAGTTTGTTTGCTGGAGATCTGCTCTTCCTAGGCTCCGCAGGAACCAATCGAATGCCGCTTGGGCTTCCTGGAGATCGGAAGAAGACATTTCAAAGAAGCGGACTGTCGCATTTAAGAACTTGAGGTGTACGGGTGAGAGCGAATCTGCTACCAGGCGAGCGGCTTTTAATTGGTGAGCGTCACTGTGGTCTTGGATCAACTCAGCTAGGAGGCGATGGTTTAGCACTGGGATGAATGGGGCAAAAAATCGGTCGGACAGAATCCGACTTCGGACAATTTCCAGCTGTTCGTCGAACGTTTTAGATCCGAGCGCCGAGAGGACGGTCAACGACTCCGAAATTTGGCGTTCTAGACGGTTCGCCCCGACGATTGCGGAACGGTCGCTCTCAAATTCGGAGGTCAACTCGGCAATGTAGGCTCGCCAAAATCTGGAATCGGTTGATGCCGCCCCGTTACCATCCAGGTCGCGAAAGAGGAGGCTGTAGTGCTCTACGAAGTCGACGAGTCGCTGACGACTTTCATTTTTGACGATTGTGGCGATCTCTGGAGAAAGAGTCCCATCTGCGGTTTCAGGCTTGTCGTATCCGTTGATAGTTAGGTCGGCCACAGGGAAAAAGGAGTTGACTAGTGTCCTGGCCTCCGGATTTAGATTGAGGTACCAGGTGATGGCCTCATCCCAATTGGTGAAGTCGCCACTGGCCAGCCAACGACTGTAGTACTTTCGGAGGATTGGTGGCACCAAGTTAAGATTCCCTCTAGTGAAACCGACGATACTCGCTTCACCTAGGTGGTAGAGGCCGGGAAACGGGCTTCCTGATACTAGGTCAGGGATACGCCGCAGCCGGTCGCGAAGTGGCTCGTAAAGGTCGGGCGGCTCAGCCAGGAATCGCTCCAGGTCCTTCCGGAGAGCATGTATTCCCGGCGATACTTCCCCTGATGGGCCTAGTTCCCAACTAAGTTCAGGCCGACCTGATACTGGGAAGGCTCCCCAAAACGAGTGCGACAATTCGTGCACGATTGAGATGGGCTGGGCTGATCCTATACCCACCCAGTGTCCATGTCCCGTGCTGCCAAACCAACCTGGTCGTCCCAGGACATGGTGAACGCGGATGTCTCTGAGAGCTGATGCTCCTTCCGGTGAAAAGTGGTAGAGGGCAAGGACCGCCTCAACGCGCTCTGCGGACCACTGGTCCCGTGGAGACAGGGGGGGTACTCCACCGGGCCCGCCTCGCACCGATGTGCCGCAGGCCGTGATAACAAATATTACGGTCGCGACCAACGCAATGAAGCGATAATGAATGTTAACGGCCGAGCTCCAACCGATCGATTAGGTAGGGAGGAAGGCTAGCGACAAGCATTTGTTCCTGGACCGACTTGACGTCGTAGGCCACACGACGATGCGCTAATGTTTGACGCTCTAGGTTGAGGATTGCGTAGGAGGCCCGGGGGTCGCCATCGCGAGGCTGTCCTACGCTTCCTGGATTGATTATGGCGCGACCGTGAAGTGTTATGGGCTCCAGGGAAATGGGTAAGGTCTTCGGCAGCACGCTGTGTTTCTGCTCGACGATGACTAGGGGCGTGTGGGAGTGTCCCACGAGGCACCAATTTGTGCCAAAGTTATCGAAGTTTTCGAGCGCGACTCGTGAGGAAAAGACATATTCCCAGACAGGCTCTCGAGGGCTGCCATGGGCCATTGTGACGCCATTAACTAACGTTAGAGTTGGGAGCGAACCTAGCCACATTTTATCTGTATCTGAGATCACGCTGCTGGTCCAGATGTTGGCTGCTAGGGCGTGAGGGTTGAAATCGTCGATTGAGATCGATCCTATCGCCCCAAGATCGTGATTGCCGGCTAGGCTAATGGCACATCGATGGCGGATGATATCGATGCAAGCACTGGGTGCTGGTCCGTAACCCACGATGTCCCCTAGGCACCAGATTTCGTCGACGCCCACCTTGCCCACGTCGTCGAGCACGGCTTCGAGGGCTAATAGGTTGCTATGAATGTCCGAAACGACGGCCACTCGCATTGGTGGCAGTCTAGCACTGGCCATAGTCTCCATAGGTGATCACTCTTGTTGGCCCCGAACAAGGGATTCTATAATTGCTGTGTCATGTCTCAAAAGTGTCTCGAAACCTATTCCCCGCGGGAAACACAAGCTGTTGCCCAGGCTATCGGTGCTCGATGTACTGGTGGAGAGGTTGTGCTGCTCATTGGCACGTTGGGCTCAGGAAAGACCTGCTTCGCTCAAGGGCTTGCTGACGGCCTGGGTGTGACGGGATATGTTCACAGCCCCACGTTTGTTCTCGCGACCGAGCATGCAGGGCGTTTGCGCCTCCGTCACGTCGATCTCTACCGTATCGATAGTCCCGAAGAAACGCTGGACCTGGGACTCGCCGAGTTTGGTGCTGAAGACCTAGTGGGAATGGTGGAATGGGCCGATCGAGTCCCGGACGCCTATCCTCCTAACCAGCTAACCGTGAACATGATCGATATGGGCGGCAACCGGAGAGGCTTAACTTTGAACGCAAATGGGGAGCACCACGAGGCGCTTATCAAGAATCTTGATCTAGTTAGCTCGGGCAAGGGCGTGTAGGGTGGAGATCGCCATCGACACGTCGACGGGTCTGGTCGGCATCGCGTTGTCTGATATGGGGGAGCTGATCGATGAAGAGGTCTGGACCGCTGGCCGCAATCACACTGTTGAATTGATGCCAGCAGTCCTGGGGCTGCTTTCCCGACACGGATCTAGCGCCTCGGATCTGAGCGCAATCTTTGTGGCAATCGGCCCTGGGAGCTTCAGTGCGCTCCGTGTGGGGATCAGCGCAGCCAAAGGCCTTGCGCTCGGGACGGGATCGTTGCTCGTTGGAGTTGGAACTATGTGGATCGAGGCGGCGCCGTTTGAGGATGAGCAACTGCCCCTGCGTCCCATTCTCGACGCAGCGCGCGGAGAACTTTCGGTTGGCCTTTTTGTTTCCTCGCCAAGTGGGCTGGAAGAGTTGGCATCCCCGGCGCTTATGACGGTAGAGGGCCTAGTAAGCGATGCTGCGTCACCGACGTTTTTCTGCGGTGAGCATCTGCCGGTGGTCCGGGAGACTCTCGCCACTGCGTTAGGAGATCGGGCTAGATTCCCCGAGACTACGAGGGTGGAACGCCGGCCGCGCTATCTCTCTGCAATTGGCTGGCGCCGTCTCCAGAATCCTAAGGTTGCGAACCTCGGCGTCGCTCCAATCTATGCCCGCCCGCCATCTATCTCGAAGCCGAATCTGGCCAAGGCGGCGCGTCGATGACCTGGGGTTTTAAGACTATGACAAACCTAAATCGGAGGACCCTTTGAACGAACGCACCCTCGTAATATTAAAACCGGATGCTATACAGAGAGGCCTGATCGGAGAGATCATAGCGCGTCTTGAGAAGACTGGCCTGCGGATTGCAGCTATGAAGCTTGTCCAGGTGAGCGATTCTTTGGCCCGGACCCACTATGCAGAACACGAAGGGAAACCGTTTTTCCCCGGTCTTATAGAGTTCATTACTTCCGGTCCGGCGGTGGCCATGGTTCTTGAGGGTCCGAGAGCCATTGAGATTACCCGCAAGACGATGGGGAATACGGACCCAGCACAGTCCCCTCCTGGTAGCATTCGAGGCGACTTCGGGCTGGACGTAGGCCGCAATTTGGTACACGGATCAGATGGTCCAGAATCGGCTGCGCGCGAAGTAGCGAACTTCTTTTTGGAGGAAGAGATCTTGGGCTACACCCGCGCCACCGACTCCTGGATCATTGAGTAGGTTCTTGGCGCAGGCGCTCTAGGTTGATCAGCAGCCATCGGCATTGTGGATCAGATAGGTCTCCAAGTCTTCAGTTGGGCTATTGAACGTGGACGACTTGAGGCGCTGCGGACCAGGCTGAGTCTAGATCGTAGTGAGCACGTTGATCAGGGCTGAAGATGTGCAGGATGACATCCCCGAAGTCGATCAAAACCCAGCCCGACTCGGGTATTCCCTCTTGGTGGTGTGGCCTTAAGCCTATGGTACGGAGCTTGCGCGAAGCATCGTTGGCTATGGCAGCAATTTGGGGTGGTGACTCCGCAGTACAGATGACGAAGTAATCGGTGAAACTCGCAATAGCTCGGACGTCAAGAAGCACAATATTTGAGGCTTGCTTGTCGGCCGCAAGGTCTACTGCAGCGTGTGCATAGTCGATCGAGTCCAGGCATTTCCTCCAGCGGTATGATAGGGCGACATATCCATAATTGTAGACACCGACGGTTGGGGGAGACAAACTAGCTCGCCCAAAAGCCGCTTCAGCCAACCCCTATGATATTCTGTCGTCAGAGGTCGCTCTAGCTATGTCTCCACCCAAAGTCCTCGTTGCTATGAGCGGCGGGGTTGATTCTTCGGTTGCCGCCCTGCTTCTAAAAGATCAAGGCTTTGATGTTACGGGCGTCACGATGCGGTTGTGGAGTTTGGAGGACCCTTCAGCAACGCCCCAGAATAAGCGGTGTTGTTCGGTAGAAGATATCTCGGATGCAGTAGAAGCGGCGGAGGTGATTGGCATCCCGCACTACGTCGTGAACTTTGAGCGAGAGTTCCGCACGGGCGTTGTTGATTACTTTTTGAGTGAATACAAGAGAGGGCGGACCCCTCATCCGTGTATAGCATGCAACGATCGTGTGAAGTTTGATCCTCTTCTTGCCCGAGCGCGGTCGATTGGAGCGGATTTTTTGGCGACAGGTCACTACGCTCGTATCCGCAACGACGAGACAGGTGCGGCATTGCTCAAAGCTGTCGATACCAACAAGGATCAGTCCTATGTACTGTATGGTCTGGGACAAGAAGCTTTGAGCTCCTTGAGGTTCCCTTGCGGAGAGCATACTAAAGACAAGCTGCGGGAACTCGCGGAGCACGCTGGGCTTCCCAACGCTGCCAAGCCTGATAGCCAGGACATCTGTTTCATTCCTAGCGGTGACTACCGCTCGTTTGTGGCCAAGCACGGTGGGACTTCGCCAGGCCGTGTGGTTGACATGGAAGGGAGTGTCCTGGGGGAGCATCAAGGGCATGAATTCTTTACGGTCGGCCAGCGACGCCATTTGGGTGCCCACGGTCCAGAACCTCGGTACGTGGTGGAGATCGACGCTGCAACGAGCACCGTTGTACTGGGGGGGGCAGAAGATGTATTCGCTACGGCCGCTTGGGTCGAAGAAATGAGTTATGTGTCAGGAGTCGGGCCCAATGCACCGTTCGACGCCACAGCGAAGCATCGGTATTCGGCGCGAGAGTCTGAGGTTTCGGTGCATCCCGCAGATGGAGGGGTTCGGATTGAATTCGCCGAACGCCAACGCGCGGTCACCCCAGGGCAAGCACTTGTTCTCTATCGAGGTGAAGAGGTGATCGGGGGCGGCAAGATTCGGAAAGTGACCCGAGCGGCAGCGGCGTAGGAGGCGAAATGGGCACTCAGCCGTTGATAACCCTTCAGGCATTTATTACTAGGCTGTTTGAGATGCAGCGCGACGACCTCCAGCAGGTGATCGGGGACCTTAGCCAAGTGGAGCTAGAATTCCAGCCTTCACCCAGCGCGAACCCTATTGGCTTTCTCCTTTGGCACATGGTCCGCGTCGAGGATGGATGGATCCAGCGCGTAATCCAGGGAGAGAAGCATCTTTGGGTTCGTGCGGGATGGGCGCGGCGCTTTGGCATGACCGAGGACCAGCGTGACATGGGTTACAACTATAGCGAAGAGCAAGTTCGGGACTTCAAGGTCCCTAATCTGACTTTGCTAATCGACTACTTTAATGCGGTTCGCGGTGGCACCCTCGCTTTTCTTACACAATGGGATTCCAATTTGATCGGCGCGGAACACCGGGCCCCTTGGGG
This sequence comes from uncultured Dehalococcoidia bacterium, assembly GCA_964619905.1. GTDB lineage: Bacteria > Chloroflexota > Dehalococcoidia > SHYB01 > SHYB01 > DAOUKH01. Next base: position 3,347 of record CAZUGG010000076.1, on the reverse strand, counting down.
CGGCACCATCAGCACAACCGAGATTCTTTCCCAGCTAGTTTGGGAGCTGAACCAGCATGCTGGTCAAGTTGCCTACCTCCTTGGCCTTCAACGAGGCCTGCAGCGACCCGATTACATGGGCCCGCTCTCGTTGTCGAAGTAGGCCGACGACTATGCATCTGAACCTTCTTCTCCCCAAACTTGGGCTAGTCGCCAAGGTCAGACGTTGAGATCTGCTAAGGAAGCCTTGGGGAAAGTTAAGACGACCCCGGGCTTCGGTGAGGAGCTGAAGTTCCGGGAGCAGGGCTACCGTTTCATCGCCGGCGTTGACGAGGTTGGGCGCGGTCCCCTTGCGGGTCCAGTGATGGCCAGCGCGGTCATTCTCCCAGATAACTGGCTCAAACGCAGTCGTCGCAAGTATGTCTCAAGGAAGAAGTCGGACCCCCGAGATTTGTTGAATGACAGTAAGAAGCTGACTGCTAACCAGCGCGAGTTGCTGTATGACCTTATTTTGGAGACAGCGTTAACCTGGCATGTGGGCAGATCCTCAGCCGACTATATTGATCGGGTGGGCATTGTGCCTGCTACGCGCAAGGCTATGTGCGATGCGGTTGATGGGTTGGTGCCCCAGGCAGATGCTCTGCTTGTAGACGCTGTGGATCTAACCGAGCCTGGCGTAGCCATGAAGTCGGTCATAGGCGGAGATGCCATTTGCGGTTCGATCGCAGCCGCCTCGATCGTCGCCAAGGTTACCCGCGATAGGTTCATGGACGAGATGCATGAACGCTATCCAGGCTATGGCTTTGATCACAACAGGGGGTATCCGACGCCAGGCCACCTGGCAAGTTTGCGGGAATTGGGGCCCTGCGAGATTCACCGTCGTTGCTTCGAGCCTCTTCGGACCTACCTGCTGCAACCCAATCTTCTATGAGCCAGTGGCACCAATGGTTCAACAACCTCTGCGTCGGACGAAGCTGATTTTAAATCTGCTTCTTCATGTACGATATAATTTTGGGCGATCTTTCGACCAAGGCATTCGGGGACGCGTATGAATTGGCTAGACGTTGTAGTGGCAATTGTGGTTGTTGGGATGGCCGCAATTGGCTGGAAGTCGGGATTGGTGAAGGCAGCTCTCATCGTTGTTGGGGTTGTTCTAGCCGGGATTGTCGCCGCGCAGATAAGCGAGCCGCTTTCGGGGGCTTTGACAAGTAGTGTTGGCAGCGACTCGATCGCCACAGTAATTGCATATGTCATCATTGGGGCGGCTGTTTTCATCGCGGTGCAACTCCTCGCTGGGCTTATCCGCTCGACGCTGGGGAAGATCAAACTCGGATGGCTTGATATCGTTGGAGGATTTGCCCTCGGTGCTCTTGGGGGCTTAATTATTGGGGCTGTTCTAGTCGCGGCTCTCGCGAGGCTGGCGGTATTAGTCCCTGACGTGATCGATGATTTCACTCCCATCGATATTCGCGACGGCATCACCAGGTCCCTGGACGGCTCAGCTGTCGTTCCGGCCTATCTTGATATCTACGATGGTTTGCCGGCCAGCGCATTGGGGTTCATACCAGGAGACTTCAAGGATGCTTTAGCTGAGATTCATCGGCGTGATTCGCTCGGAAATGCTGGAGCGATCGAGGGAAATTAACGCTTGTGGTTAAGTGAAGTTCCGTTGTCACCTCGTTCGCCGCGGGTGGTAGAGTAAGTTCGAGGCGAAGCTTTCAGGTGAGGATGGCTAGCCGCCATGGACTTGGAACCGGCTTTAGCAGGTATTGGCCAGAGGCAGGGCAAGGCGAGAACTCCGGTTCTTCTCTTGAACCAGAACTACGAGCCTCTGATCCTACCTGGATCAGCGGGCCGAGTGGCGGAAGTTCGTTCCTATCGCCTAGGGCGCCTTCTCTTAGGCGCTTTGTTAGCGACTGCTTCTAGTTCCTCCATCGGGACTTCAGTCCAACCGCCTTCCTCGAGGCGAACCGTAACAGTTTGCTTTAGCGGATGACCGACTACGACTACGGCCTCACCGTGAGAGGTATTAACAGTTGCTCCGATCTTGGGCAGACCTCGCTTTAGTTCCCGGTACTGTTCGTACTCGTACCGAAGGCAGCACCGCAGACGTCCACATTGTCCGGCAAGTCCGGGGGGGCTCAGAGGGAGGTCCTGCTCCTTGGCCATTTTCATGGTAACAGGAGCGAACTCGGTGAGCCAGGTCGAGCAGCAAAGGGTTCTGCCGCATCTGCCCATACCGTCGATTACCTTTGCCTCATCTCGAGGGCCGACTTGGCGAAGCTCTACCTTCGCATTCACGTCCCGCCCGAGTTGGCGCAGTAATCGACGGAAGTCGACCCGATCCTCCGACGTGTAGGTGACTACGACGTGGCTTTCGTCAAGGGAGAAAATCGCCTGCACTGGCTTCATCTCCAGTTTCATCTCGCCGACCATACGCCTGGTGTTCTGGATTAGTTCCTCGGATCGTTTTTGGAGGCGGTCCCGCGTCTGAAGATCTTCAGGGCTCGCTTTCCGCGAGACCATAGGAAGTTCTTCTTTGAATTTCGTCATTACGACTTGTTTGGGCGCGATAACCACCGATCCAATTTCGGTTCCGTTTTCGGTCTCGGCAACCACGTAGTCGTTGGTTTCGAACTCTTCATCCCCAGGATCGAAGTATTGGATTTTGCTGGCTCTCGCGAAGCGGACTCCCATCGTTCCGGACATTCCTCTATCCCTCCAGACCTACCGCGCTGGCGGTGGTTGTTGTTGAGAGTTGCGGTAATTCAAGAAAAAGCACGTCGAGCGCGAGACGCGCGTTAGCATTCTGGCCGAGTCGCTGAATTGTTGCGCCAATATCTCGAACCGCTGCTCCAGCCTCGATTATGGAACAGGTTTCAGCAAATAGCTGAATCTGGTCACTGCGGTCGATGTTCACTTCCTGCCCTGTCCGCCCGCTTTTTCGGAGCAGCACGTCTCTCCACCATTGACGCATTAGTGTGATCCATTCAATTAAACTTTGCTTGTTCCTAGCGTAGCGATCAGTGAGTTCGCCTGATCGCACGAGTCGGCCGCTGTAGTCCATTGACATTAGGTCGAGTATGGAGTCAAGTTGCTCGCCCCGATCTTGAATTAGATGGGGGTTTGCCACTGCCTCCAGGGCCCACCCTAGGCGACCTTCGGAGAGACGAGAGATGAGGCCGGCAAGCTTAGGGTCGACCCCGTGCTTTTCTTCTAGATAGGTTTGGATCAACTTGGGGGAGAGGGGTCTGATCTCAATGAGACGGCAGCGGGAGCGTACCGTAGACAACAAGGCGGCTGGGTTGGAGGTCAATAGGATTAGGTACACATTGGCTGGCGGCTCCTCCAGTGTTTTAAGGAGGCTG
>CAZUGG010000075.1:0-10421 GCA_964619905.1 uncultured Dehalococcoidia bacterium | reverse complement strand
CCAAGGGGTCAGTACCTTTGCCAACGCAATGCTTGTTTCGTCTCTTCTGCCCATACTTGACGATATGGAGCGGGCTTTCGATTCGCTCGACACGAACCTTGCTGGGTTGACGTGGGTGGAAGGGCTCAAACTTGTGTATCGAAAGCTCGTCTCGACGCTCGAAGGGCAAGGACTGAGTTCCATCAGCACGGTCGGCGAGCGGTTTGATCCTACCCTGCACGAAGCTGTTATGCAGGCGGCGGGCGAAGAAGGCGTCGTGGTGGGGGAGCTACAGAAGGGCTATCGGTTCCATGACCGCGTCATCCGGCCAGCCATGGTCAAAGTGGGAAACGGCACACCTTCCGATGCCGACGATGTCGAAGATGAAGGGTGACCTCGCGTACAGGTGAGGAGGTTAGCCTTCATCGGTTCGATTCTTACGATTGTTATCTTGGTGTCGGCTTTTGTGTTCGCAGCCTGTGGATCCACAACCCTTTCGGTGCGGGGGCTAGTTGTCGAAGTCAGTGCTGACGACCTCATTCAGTGGGAGAGTATCATTGTCAGGTCAGATGAAGGCGTCGAGATTAAGTTCTTCCGTGGGCCGTCCATCGATTTGCGTCACTGGAGAGCCTCACACCTACGTGAACACATGATCCTCGGGACGCCGGTCACGGTAGAGTACAAGGCCCAGAACGGCTTCCTGGTCGCAACAACAATTCACGACTAGACGGGGGTCATGCGGCGCTGAGCAGCCTCTGAATCGAAGCTTCCATTTCTGCTCTTGGCGAAAATCCCTCAAACCGGTCGAATATCAGCCCGTTTTCATCGATGAGAAAGACCCAGGGCTCTGTCGGTAGGCGCCACTCTCGAACAATGTCTCTAACTTTGGGTTGAGCTTCCCCAGCAAGGACGAGATCCGGTCGCTCCAGAATCTCGATGTGGATGAAATTTATGCGGTTGGCGTAGACTGGCCGTAGGCTCTCCGCGATGTGTAATTGTGGACCACAGCGCCGAGTCTGGCAGAAAGCCGGCGTTGAGAAGATAACGACCAGGGGCTTTTTCTCTGCGAGGGCTTCTCCGATGGTGAGTCGGTAGAACTCAGGATCGCCGACAGGCCGAGCAGAAGTAAGCCACTCTATGGGGGTCGAACTGGATGTTGGATGGGCACTTGCGGGCGCCGACTCACCGATCCCGGGTACGTCGTAGTTTACTTTCGCACGGAATCCTGTGGTAGCGGATGTAGGCGCGCGTCCCGCCCGCCGAAGTGTGGCCTCTACGAGGTATCCTCCTGGCTCAGGGAGATCTAGGCGAACGACGTAGAGCCCCTGGGCAGCAGCTTCCCCGGCCCCCAGATGTTGGCCAGTCGTCTCTGCTATGGGAAGGTCTGTGTTGTCCCCTTCGGTGCGAAAAAATCGGAGGGTTACGTCTTCGGTATTCAGCGGGCGTCCCATTTCGTCCAGAATAGTGAAAAGAAGGCGATTGGGGCCAACAGTTATATCCGACGAAGCTGTGAGAACCTGAACTTGATCAGATGATTGGCCCTCGGTTGGAGAATCACTCATAGGCTTGGGTCCACTCGAGGAACCGCTACATGCCGCGGCCAAAAAAATAACCGCCGTGATGAAGATAAGCACGATCGAAGGTTGTGCCGCGCGAAAGGATCGAGTGATGGTAGTCCTCCCGGATGCGTTTTTGTTGGCCGACGCGCAACCAACGAAAGTTCAGGCTGCTGGGATTACGCTAAGGGGGCCCATATATAATAGAGTGCCCCAGAGTGGTCAGAGGGGTTTTCCCATGCCCGACATCGAGTTTGATGTGATCCTGAGAGGTGTTCAGAAGCCATCGCGGTATGTCGGTGGCGAGTGGAACGCGCTCTCTGGACCACCAGAGCAAGGCTTGTTGCAAGTCGCGTTGTGTTCTTTGGAGGGGTATGAGTCTGGCATGGCGAGCCGTGAGCTTCAATGGCTTTATCGAAACCTCAATGATAACCCGGGAATTCGGACGGAAAGAGCCTTCCTGCCTGGAGCGGACATGTCCGTTCGACTCAGGGGAGAGAATCGGGCTTTGTACGCACTGGAGAGCCAACGTCCTCTGTATGCCTTCGACGTCGTAGTCTTACTTGCTGGCCGTGAGGCACATTTCCTCAACGTCGTTGAGATGTTGAGAATGGCGGGACTAGAACCTTTGGCTGCCGACCGGGAAAGCAACGGGCCCATAGTCATAGGGGCGGGCGCTGCTATTGTTAATTGGGAGCCAGTAGGAGACTTCTTGGATGCGGCGCTGCTAGGGGCCCCTGATGTTTCGGTCCGTGCTGTTTGCGAGTCGATTCCGAAAGGTTCCGCTGGGCGTCACGATATCCTCTGCCAAATCAACCGATTGCCAGGAGTATATGTTCCTTCATTTTTCGAATTAAGAGGACCCGGCGACGGGGCCATTTGCTACGTTGGTCCCGGAGAGGCACCGGAGCTTCGGCGGCTGCGTACGGAGGCACTGCCTTTTATCGCCGCTCAGGTCGTTCCCCACGCTGAACTAGAACGAGAAGGCGGACTTGTTGACCTTACACAGTGTGAGACTGGTGAAGAAGCCGCGCATGCTGCCATCGAAGTTGCCCGGTCCTGCGGCTATCAAAAAGTGCGTCTCTTGGGCCCAGCCACAACAGACTATGCGCAGGCAGCTGTCGCAGCCGAAACAATTCTTAGGGATGACCCATCAAACGACCTGCTGCTAAGCCTGCCGCCGCTAGACGCAGGGTGTATCGAAGGGATGGAGGAGAGGCAGGCCGCTGTTGTCACTGCTGCCGCTGAGGTTGCCTTCAAGGCGGGATGGATAGGAATCACTGCGATGATTGTGGTGGGGCACACCCAACCCAGGGAGGATCGAGTATCGGTGCTCAAAGTGGTAAGACACATAATGGAGGTGGGGCAACGACTCATTGGACGTCGGCCTCGAGTCCGTGTGGAGATCGTTCCGTTTGTTCCTCGCCCTGGGAGTGGAGACGAACGCTTAGGGGCCGTCGATACGGAACGTGCCCGGGACCAAGCTGCCAAGCTTAAGAAACAACTCAGGAAGCTCGGCGTACATGGGTCGAGTTCCGATCCAGATGTCGCACTTATAGAAGCGGTGATCTGCCGCGCAGCCCGCGACGCGAGTAAAGTGCTGCTGGCTGCAAGCGGGGAACATTTTCTTTACGACAGCCGCCAGGGGAACATTGACTTGGCCGCTTGGAATATCGCCTGCTCCAGAGTTGGGTTCGACCAGGCCAGGTTATGGGAGCCTATTGATCAAGAAGCACAGGTACCTTGGTCTCACTTGGTTGGCGAGGGTTCTTCGCAGGATGCGGCACCAGTCAGCGGGACTTAGGTGTTGCCTTCCGTCGGATTGTACTTGGCCTGTTGCTTTCGATGGTGCCAACAATCAGGCGTATATTTGGGTATTGGGATTGTCGGGCTCCTGCTTTCCTTCTACGCCACTAACCCGTAGTTGCATGACCAAGGGTAAGAAACCTTAAGCACAATATAGTGACAGCCAAGGGTCTATAGCTGCTATAACTTGTGGTTAGAAGGCTTGCCATTTCGGCAAAAGCCAAGTAGCATTGCCAAAACCTAACGGGGCGCCTTGTAAGGCGCTCAGCACCAAGGGGAGAGCTATGGCCACCAAGGTTGAGCAAACGTCATTTGACCTTCTAGGCAAGCGCTGGTCAGCACTTATCGTCCAGGATCTCATTGGCGGACCGCGTCGATTCCGAGAACTTCTGGGTGATCTGGGCAGGATAAACGACAAGGTACTGTCTCAAAGGCTCAAGGAACTTGAGGGAAGAGGGATTATCCAGAGGAAGCTCTTTGCTGAGGTTCCCGTGCGTGTGGAGTACACGCTTACCGATAAGGGACGTGGCCTCGCTGGTGTGATTAATGCAATGGAGCAGTGGGACGAAGACTGGTCGGGGGACAGGCCTAGTTCGAAGAACGGGAGAGATAATGGGCACAACGGCAATGGAGCTAATGGGATAGACGCCCTAGCTTCCAGCCCAGCGGTGGGATCTCCAGCTACGAAAGTCCGCGAAGCCCTGAAGGTTGAATCTGGAACAGGCCTCGAAAAAGATAGCAAATCGTTCTGGAAACGACTTGGTCTCTGACGCAGGGTCTTCTTAGTCGAGAGTAAAAGGAGCGGGGCTTGTCATGGGCCCCGCTCCTTTTATTTCCCCCATGTTTTGCTCTGAGCCGTGTGCTATTCTGCTTGAAGGGCACTGGGAGAAGGCAAGTGAATTTCTTTGGCATTGGGACGATGGAACTCCTCATGGTTCTGGTCGTTGCTCTTATAGCACTAGGACCCAAGCGCCTCCCCCGAATGGCCGAAAAGTTGGGGGTGATGATTCACCATGCCAGGCGGCAGGTAGCGGAAGCTAGAAAGACCTTGGTTGAGGTTGATGACGAAATGCCGCTTAGCGGCTCAGTGATTGAGCCACCGATGGTTTCCCGGGGTGCGGACGCGAGAGGTGATGGGCCTGATTCGGGGGAAGCCGAAGGTGTGGGCGACCAGGCCGGGGGGGGCTCAGCAGGCGGTGACGGGACGAGCAATTTGGAGCGGGACAACTCCCCGTACCCGGAGGGTTCTGAGAGGTCCCCTGCTTAGTGACTGACTCGCCCAAGGCCCGAGGCGAGATGCCCATTACCGGCCACCTTGCCGAGCTGCGAACTAGGCTGATCATTACTGCGGTGGCCGTCATCGGCGGCATTATCGCTTCATTCATCTATCGAGATTTCATCTTCGACATCCTGCTCCGACCTGGCAAAAGCGACGGACGGGAGATCGAACTCTTCTTTACAACATTAACGGGAGCGATCGGGCCCACCATGAAAGTGGCGCTTCTGGGTGGCGTGATCGTGGCACTGCCGGTCGTCGTATATCAAGCGGCTCGGTTCCTGGCGCCCGGGATGACGCGTTCGGAAAGACGATACTTGCTCACAATGCTTCCCGGGGTAATGTTCGCCTTTGCTGGGGGCCTCTGCTTTGCCTATTTCATTCTAATTCCGCCGATTGTGGACTTCCTGCTCAATTTCGGGCTAGATATTGGCGCTGAACCTATTGTCACGCTGGACAGCTACATCAATACAGTGGTTGCCTTGTTGTTCTGGATGGGGGTTGCTTTCGAAACCCCGTTCCTAATGTATTTTCTAGCTAGATTTGGGATCGTGACCCCTGGGTTCTATGCTCGCCAGCGTCGCATTTGGTTGGTGATCTCGTTTGTTCTTGGCGCTCTGATCACGCCAACCTTAGATCCAATCAACCAAGTTCTAGTGGCCGCACCGTTTATAGTTCTGTACGAAGTGGGCATTTTGTTATCTAAAATCGCTGTCAATCGAGTCAAACGGAGCGGAGTGCCTTTCGCGGATGCTGATTCCTAGATCGGGGAAAAAGAAAAAGGACAACCCAGGGGGTTGCCCTTTATACCTATTGCTAAGGTTGACTAATGTTGACTTGGAGTCGACTCGGTGACGGATTCTTTCGTAGAATCAGTTTTGGCAGTTATTTTAGGCTGCTCGTCATCTTCACCAGTGGTTATGCCGCGCTTGAATTGGCGAAGACCTTTACCCAGCGAGAGACCCATCTGAGGCAGGCGGGATGCGCCGAACACCAGAAGGACCACTCCCAAGATCAGGAGAATCTCCACCGGTCCGAAACTCCTAAACATTCGTTACCTCCTCAGGGGTATGTCCCAGTATTCGCCCACTAGTCCATACTAAATCTGGCTTGTGAAAGCAGTCAAGGAAGGATAATAACTACAGGGAAGGGATTTGACCTTGGCCGACATCGGGCTAAAGATGGGGAAGGGTTGCCTTGTTGCCTGCTGTTGACCCGGACCCTCATATTGATGCATTGAATGGATATGACGCGCAACCATAAAGAGAGGTTAGCCGTGAATAATCAGAACGGGAAAGTACCCATGACGGACCAACATAGAGTGGTCGTTTTTATAGACGGGAGCAATCTGTACCATAGCTTGGAAGAAAACTGCCGTCGTGCAGATTTAGATTTCGAGCTGTTTGCCTATAAGTTAGCGGGAGGGCGTCCCCTCTTCCGTACGTATTATTACAATATTGCTCAAGACGCTGATCGGAAGCCTGACCAGCACAAGGAACAGCAGAAGTTTCTAGCCAGTCTGTACGCTGTGCCGAGGATGGAGCTGCGTCTGGGCACACAAAAGATGAGAGGCGATCAGTTCGTTGAGAAAGGTGTCGACATCATGTTGGCAACCGACCTTCTGCGCTATGCCTGGGAGGACATGTATGACGTCGCGATATTGGTTTCAGGAGACGCCGACTTCACTTATGCAGTTAGTACAGTAAAGAGCCTCGGCAAGCACTTAGAAGTGGCTGCATTCCCGAGCAATCTTGCTTGGGAGTTAGCTAACGCGGCGGACGATCGCCACTTCTTGGACGAGGAGTACTTCAAAGATCTCTGGGTTGGCAATAAGAGGACGCCCACTCGTGGCCGTCGGCGCAAGCGTCCCGCTCGACGGGGTGGGGGGAGTGGTGAAGACGTTTAGTCGTCGCCGCTCATTCCTCTAGCTTTCTCCTTAGCCTCGAGCCAGAGTGAGTAGATTTCTCTATGCGGCATGGTGAATCCCTGGACTACGTTTGCGATTGCTTCCTTTCCTGAAACGCCGGCAGCAGCTAGTTCAGCTAGGGCTTGCTTGGCCTCAGCTATAGGACGATCTGATGTTCTTGGGGCTCCCTCGACCACCAGGGTGAACTCTCCGCGGGGCATTCCGAAGTGCGCAACCGCCTCTCCTAGAGAACCGTGAAAGATCTCCTGGTGGAGCTTTGTTAACTCGCGGCACACCCCAATTCGCCGCTGGCCAAAGGCGGATAGCATGTCTTCAAGCATGGCCTTCAAGCGGTGCGGAGCCTCGAAGAAAACTAGTGTCCTCGGTTCGGCCCGTAGTGCTTGAAGAAAGCGTCTACGCTCGCCAACCTTGCGAGGTGCGAATCCAACGAAAGTGAACTGATGAGTGGGAAGGCCCGAAGCCACCAGTGCGGCGGGCACAGCGCTGGGGCCTGGGATCACGTCGATAGACAAACCCTCGCTTATTGCGGCTGATACGATTCCAAATCCGGGGTCGCTTATCGAGGGCATGCCGGCTTCACTGATCAAGGCCACGTCTTCTTTGTGCAGGCGTCGAAGCAGGTCGGCGGTTCGGCTCTTCGAGCCTTGTTCATGGTAACTGATGACGGGAGTCGTCACTTTGTAACGCTGCAGGAGGATTTTGGCTCGACGCGTATCCTCCGCGGCGATAACGTCGACCTCATTCAGGATTCGCAAAGCTCTAAGGGAAATATCTTCGAGGTTGCCGATCGGGGTACCGACTATGAACAGAGTACCCACGACCTAAGTTTGTAAACCTATGAGGTTTGGTTTTGACGTTAGTTCGATCAAGATGCCCCGCTCCGCTCCGGAGATATCTTTGTAAGGTTGCGCCACTCTTGGGCCAAACGTGTTTTCGGCCAAGGCTATCGTTGGCGTGATCTGGGCCTCCCCCAGTTCAAGGGCCACAAAACGAGGGCGGGATGGAAGGAGCGCAACCTGTTCTAGGAGTCTGCGTACTAGGTCAAGGCCATCTACTCCTCCTTCGAGAGCCGTGCTCGGTTCGTGTAGCTTGATCTCGGGGGCCAAAGCCTCCATCTCGGTTTTCGTAACGTACGGGAGGTTGGCAACGACGATATCGACGGGCTCGTGGATAGGCCTCAGTAGGTCGCCTTGACGGAACGAGATCCGCCCAGCAACTCCATGGCGGTTTGCATTCGCTGCCGCGGTACGCAAAGCTTCGCCCGAGATGTCTGTGGCGATGACCGTGGCCTTGGACAACAGTACTGCGAGACTAATAGCGATGGCTCCACTTCCCGTGCCGATGTCCACGATTGCTGCAACGCCGGAGAAGTGATCGTTTGAGAGGAGAATGGAAGTCTCGACGAGAGCTTCAGTCTCCTGACGCGGGATTAGTGTTGACTTGTTCACTTCGAATTCCAGACCGAAGAATTCGCGGAAGCCCACGATGTAGGCCAGTGGCTCCCGTGCGGCACGTCGTGCCAGCATAGAAGGAAGCAGCAGCTCAATGTCTGGCGTAGGGGCAGGTTCGGTGAGGGATGCGTACAACCTAGCTCGACTGAGGCCGGTCGACTGCATCACCATGACTTCGGCCTCGAGGGCGGCCTCTTCAATGCCGGACGATTGCAGGAAGCTACGCGCTTCGGATAAGGCCTGCCCGAGCGTCATACGATTGCTGCTTCGAGTTGCCGGGCTTGATCGTATGCGACCAAAGCATCTAGGAGTTCGTCGATCGCTCCCTCCATGAACTGAGGGAGGTTGTGCATACTCAATTCGAGACGGTGATCCGTGATGCGGTTCTGTGGGAAGTTGTAGGTGCGGATTTTTTCAGACCGGTCTGCAGTGCCTACCTGGGAGCGTCTTGCCTCAGTGATCTCGGCTTCCTGACGTCGACGTTCCATGTCGTAGAGCCGGGCTCGAAGGACCGCCATCGCTTTGGTCTTGTTTTTGAGTTGAGACCGTTCATCCTGGCAAACGGCCATGATGCCAGTTGGAAGGTGAACAACGCGCACCGCCGTGGCAACCTTCTGAACGTTTTGGCCCCCGTGGCCTCCGGAGTGAAAGATATCGATACGGAGCTCATCGGGATTGATGTCCACTTCGACTTCATCGACCTCTGGAAGACCCGCAACCGTGGATGTGGATGTGTGAATGCGGCCACTCGACTCTTTGGAAGGTACCCGTTGCACGCGATGCACTCCGCTCTCGTGCTTGAGGCGGCTGTAGGCTCCGAGGCCGTGGACTTCGAAAGTGATCTCCTTGAGGCTTCCGATTCCTGACTCGCTCTTGTCGACAACTTCCACCCGCCAGTTGTGATGGTCGGCAAAGCGGGAGTACATGCGGAAGAGGTCGGCTGCGAAAAGGCCGGCTTCATCACCGCCGGCACCGGCCCGTATCTCGACGATCACCGACTTTTCGTCGTTGGGGTCCTTGGGAAGCAACGCAATTTGGATCTCTTTTGTGAGGGTATGGAGCTCATCTTCAAGAGTGACCTGCTCGTCGCGGGCGAGTGCGGTTAGTTCCTCATCAGTTTCCCCGTCCGCTATGGACTTGGCATCGGAGAGTTCCTGGCTAACGCGTCGATAGTCACGATAGAGATGGACAACTCGATCTAGAGAGGCGCGCTCTTTTGCGAGTTCTTGCACTTTCTCGTAGTCCACCGCAATTTCCGGGTCGCCCATGCGTTCGGTCAACTCTTCGTGACGGTTGGCCAGCCCGTCTAGGCGTTCACTTAAGCGATCGATCATGGTGGGCTCACAGGGTGTTGAAGGAGAAGAACTGTGCTGAAACCTCCCTAAAGATAGGACGGAATTATAGCAAGGTGGCCGGTTGAGTAGGCGTGTGGTGTGTCAGCGGGCGAGGTGTGCGATAGCTGTGGCCGTAGGCACAGTCGATTGCTCGCCGTCAGCCATCCGTTTCCAGGTAACTGTGCCGTCGCGGACTTCATCATCACCCAAGATTAGGGCATGATCCGCACCAATTGACCCAGCGTATCGAAGCTGAGCCTTCAAACTCTTGCCGCTGGGTGCCATGAATGCGGACACAGATGCTTTGCGGAGATCGGATGCTAGCTTCAGGGCTATAGCCTTGGCGCCATCGCCTAAATAAGCCACGAGCACCTGAACATTCTTCCGCTCGAACACACTAACGGCTTGGCGTTTGAGGTTGATGATGATCCGTTCCATTCCGGATGCAAATCCTACCGCTGGTGTTGGCCTACCACCTAACTGCTCGACCAGGCCGTCGTATCGGCCACCACCGCCTAAAGTGCTCTGTTGTCCCTCCTGCGGAGGCGCGATTTCGAATACGGTGTGAGTGTAATAGTCGAGGCCCCGTACGAGGGTGTGGTCGAGGCTGGTAGGGATGCCGAGCACCTTGAGATTGGCCAGAACTGCTTCCCAGTGCTCGGTAGCCTCCCGGCTGAGGAAATCTGTAGATCGTGGCGCCTCCTGAGCGAACTTCAGAGAGGCCTCGTCTTTGCCGTCAAGCAGGCGCAGGGGGTTGGAGATGAAGCGGCTTCGAGAATCCTCTGTCATTTGGGGCAAGAGTGGCTCGTAATAGCTCCTAAGAGCTTCGGTGTATCGAGGGCGGGAAATCGCGTCGCCCATACTATTGACGAAAAGGGTCAGATCGCGAAGTCCTAGGTTCTCGTAGAATCGCCACGCGACCTCGATCACTTCGGCGTCGGTTTCGGCATCTGACGAGCCCATCACTTCCACATTCAGCTGGTGGAACTGACGATAGCGTCCCGATTGGGGACGGTCGTAACGGAACATAGGCACGCGTGAGGAGTACAGTCGGACCGGTTGCGCTAATACGTGCATTCCATGTTCCACATA
>CAZUGG010000074.1:0-12847 GCA_964619905.1 uncultured Dehalococcoidia bacterium | reverse complement strand
CACCGTTGCCCGTCACCTAGACGTCGCTCTCGTCCTCGTGGAGCCCAAGCGGCAGGACACACTTGGTTCCAGTGTGGATATTTGGGAAGCCAGGCTTTTGTCCGCTTACTTTGACGAACGCTCGTCTACAGAAGAGACCTTCTTCTCAAAAGCCAACCCTGAATTTGAAGAGCTGCGATCCTTGGGGAAGATATGGGAGTTGGATCGGGGTGGCATCAACGACCCCTCCATTGTCGAGAAGGTCAAGGCTTCTGGCGTTAGCCTCGGCCTCGTATTTGGCACCTCAATAATCAAACCGCCTCTTTTGACCTCGATCCCGTTGGTCAATATCCACCTTGGTGTTTCGCCCTACTATCGGGGAAGTGGCACCAATTTTTGGGCCATGCATAACGGTGATTTCCACTTGGTGGGAGCCACTATCCACAAGGTCACAGAAAAGGTAGATGCGGGGGCCATTTTTGCCCACGTCACAACACCTGTGTCAAAAAAAGACACCCCGCATTCTTTGGGATGTCGCGTCATACAACAGGCCGCCGACAAGGCCGTAGAGATAATGCAAGCCATCGATGAGGGCTCAGCTCAGGGGAAAAGCCAATGGCCAGTCGCCAACGCACGACTGTACCGGAACAGAGACTTCACTCCGCAAGTTTTGTCTTCATTCCTCGAAGCTTGGCCCCGTCTTGTAGAAGACTATTCCAAGCGGGAAGCAGACCTCAAACGTTCAGTGACTCTAGTGAACCCATAACCCGATATGTTCAGGGCTTGATTGCCGGTTATTGGGGTCGCCTTCGATAGCATTGGCGTCCAGCATGTTAAACTGTAACCTTAATCCTTTAAGTAAGTAACCTGCCCCTTAGCGGCTCGACTGAGAACACCCAATCAGCATCGTGCCGCTCCGCACCCTGTGGAGGTCGCCTATTCCAAGTTCCGTCTCGTTAAAGAACGTCTATAAAATCTTCGGCGAGAACCCTGAGAAAGCACTCGATTTGCTGCAGAAGGGCCTTTCCAAAGATGACATCCTCGCACAGACCAAAAACGTGGTCGGGGTAGTCGACGTTTCTTTCGAGGTGAAACCAGGCGAAATTTTTGTTGTCATGGGCCTATCTGGTTCAGGCAAATCAACCCTGATTCGTTGTATCAATCGGCTCTACGAACCTACCTCCGGTACCGTCTTTATTGACGACACCGATGTCACTCAAGCTAGCGCAGAAGAATTGCGCCAGATACGACGAAACAAGGTTTCCATGGTCTTTCAACATTTCGCGCTCTTTCCGCACAAATCGGTCCAGGAAAACGTGGAGTATGGCCTCAAGGTTCAGGACATACCGGAAGATGCCAGACGAGACAAAGCAGAAGAGGCGCTCGAAATGGTGGGCCTCGGGGGTTGGGGGACGTTAAAACCCGGAAGTCTAAGTGGAGGCATGCGGCAACGAGTGGGTTTGGCCAGAGCCCTGGCTGCAGGGTCAGAAGTCCTGCTTATGGACGAGGCATTCAGCGCGCTGGACCCGCTCATCAAGCGGGAGATGCAAGATGAGCTCCTGAAGATTCACCAAAAACTTGGACACACAATCATTTTTATCACTCATGACTTAAATGAGGCCTTAAAGCTCAGCGACAGGACCGCCATTATGCGCGACGGCCGAGTTGAGCAAGTCGGTACGTCAAATGAGATTCTCAAGACGCCGGCATCAGAGTACATTTTCGACTTCACAAGGGATGTCGATAGGGGACGTGTTTTAACACTCGACTCTGTCATGCGGCCGATTGTCCCGCTGGAAACCAAGAACTGCACAGTCGATCAGGCACTCACTGCATTGTCAGATTCAGACGGCGACAACGCAGGCATCCTTTTTAAGGACGGCACGCCTGAAAGATGCATCAACAAAGACGATTTGGAACAAGCTGGTGCTCTGGGAGTCAATGATTGCTCCGACCTCGGTATTCCTACCACAGTTGTTCCCACAACCACGGTCTTACTGGAAGCTTTTGAAGCCGCTGCAAACGGCCATTGCCTTACCGCAATTGATCGCAAAGGCCGTATTGTGGGCCATGCCGATCCGGACGACGTTTTGAATGCACTCATACCGAACACTTACGAACCAGTCGACGCTGCGAGCTAGGCCAGCTAGCCCGGAGAAATGATGAAGTTGCTGCTCGCAGAAACCATTATCCCTCTGAACGACTGGGTCGACGACTTTGTCCCTTGGTTGTCAAGGAATTCACGTGATTTCTTCCAGGCGCTCAAGAGCCCAGTCGATTGGTTTTTCGACATCCTCAACTCCGCCCTAGTAGATATGCCAGATCTCCTCGGCTGGGCTCTCCTCGCATTGGTCGCCTGGAAACTGGCGGGTTGGCGGGTTGCACTCTTCACCGCAGTCTCGATGGGTTTACTCGGTGGATGGAATCCAGTTTTACCTCATATCGACGTATGGGATGCAACTATGACAACGCTAGCGCTAGTAGCCACCGCCGTCATCCTAAGCGTTGTGATCGGCGTCCCAGTAGGTATTGTCGCCTCTGGAAGCAATCGATTCGAATCATTGCTCCGCCCAATTCTTGATGCAATGCAGACAACACCAAGTTTTGTGTACCTCATCCCAGTAGTGATGCTGATCGGACTTGGGGCAGTTGGCGGCGTGTTCGCGACGGTGGTATTCGCGATCGCCCCCATGATCAGGCTCACAAACCTCGGTATTCGGCAAGTTGATCACGAAGTAGTTGAGGCTGCCCACGCATTTGGGGCGACAAAGCGCCAGGTGCTTTTCGACGTTCAAATACCTCTCGCCATGCGCACCATCATGGCTGGAGTGAACCAAACCCTCATGTTGTCACTATCGATGGTTGTGATCGCTTCAATGATCGGTGCTCCAGGCCTTGGGGTTTTCGTAAGGCAGGGCATCAACGCATTGGATTATGGTTCAGGAGCCGTCGGCGGGGTGGGGATTGTGCTTCTTGCTATAGTGCTAGACAGAATGACGCAGTCACTCGGGGAAGCCAATGAGAACGCCTCTCCTACACTGTCTTTGCGTAAGGCTCTACAATGGGTAAGTAATCTGCGAATAAAATTGGGGGCGGGTTCGTTGGCAGAGGCCTCGATTAAGCCCCGTTAAAAGGCAAACTAAAGTTTGGGAGAGTGAAAGAGGTATATGTTAAAGAAGCGTTTGATGAGTCTAATCGGTCTCTTAGTAGTGGCGGTCTTCGCGTTCGCCGCTTGTTCTGATGAAAATGGCGGCGGTCTGCCCGGTGAGGGCGTGACAGTGCAGCCCGCACGCGCAACCTGGACAACCGGGTACTTCCAAGAAGCTCTGTATTCCCGTGGTCTAGAACATCTCGGGTTTACAGTCGAGGAAGCAATGGAACTGGACAACCCACTGTTCTACCAGTCGGTTGGCGCGGGCGACGTACATTTCTGGGCTAACGGATGGTTCCCAGTACACGACATGTATAGGGATAAATTCGAGCCAGGTGCGAAAGTTGCCGGAACTGTTATGAAGGGTGGCGCGCTACAAGGCTACCTGATCGACAAAAAGGGCGCCGATGAGTTTGGTATCACCACTCTTGGCGACTTCGAGCGCGCAGAGGTAAAAGCCGCGTATGACGCGGACGGAGATGGTAAAGCCGATTTAACTGGTTGCCCGGATGGATGGGGTTGTAACAACACCATCACCCACCATCTGAACGAGCTCGGCTTAAGTGATCACATCCACCACGGCACCGCAGGATACTCGGCTGCTATGGCAGACACCCTAGCTCGATACGGTACCGGCGGACACATCCTGTTCTACACCTGGACACCGAACTGGACCGTCAGCAAGGTCGTCCCCGGTGAAGATGTCATTTGGATCGGTCTTCCCTCAGCGGCTCATCCTGGCGGATTATCGGCAGATGAGATAACTCATGCCGGAGTCGATGGTGCAGCAACTGATCCAATCCTTATGGGATTTGCAGCTAGTGACATTCAAGTAGTTGCCAACGTGCAGTTCCTTGATGACAACCCAGCGGCAGCCAAGTTGTTTGAGATCATGGCCGTGCCAATGAATGACGTTTCTAACCAAGTTAACAAGATGAACGCTGGTGAAGATTCACAGGTGGACATCGAGCGCCACGTCGACGAATGGATCGCAGCGAACCAGTCGACTTGGGACGGATGGATTGAGCAGGCGAAAAAAGCTTAGGTAGCCTCCTCGGTCTTAATCCCACATAAGAGTAGAAACGCAAGAAAGGCCGGGCGGCATCGCCCGGCCTTTCTTCTATCAGAGCCCGTTGGAAGCAGCTTGCCACGGTTGAATGCATTCCACTGGTTAGCGTCATACTTGCTGTCCCAATGTAGTTTGGTTCGCATTGCATGTTGTTTTGGCCTCTTAATTTGCATAACTGCGTGCTCAACAAATCCTCAAATCCCCGGCGCCTTCGTGGCCGATGGGCTGGAGGCGCCCCGCGGCTTACATCTCAGCGAGAATAATTTTCTTCTCGTCGCAGAGACCGGCGCAGGTCGAGTACTTGAAATCACCGACACCGGCAAGATCCGCCCTGTCGCGACGGGCTTACCTTTCACTCTCGATTCCGGACCCGGTTCACAGTACCCCGCTGGACCATCTGCAGTTAGCTACCTTGACGGCGATCTCTTCACCCTAATAGGAGAATCCAGCAGTAATCGATTCGGCCGGCTCTACAAAATGGTGGGGGCCTCAGACTTTGTCCCCGTCACGGGCCCGACCGGTATTGATCTGCCAGCCACAAACCGTTTAGCAAATCCATATGATCTAGTTGTCGCACCTGAGGCCGGGGGCTGGGTCGTTTCCGACTCCGGACGAAATGCACTCGTAGCAGTGAGCAGAAGCGGCAAAACGACGGATTACTTTCGTTTCGACCTATTCCCAATCCCTGGGAGGAAACATCTCGTGGAAGTCGTCCCGACTGGAATCACCAGAGGCCTCGATGGAGCACTATACGTCGGTTCGTTAACAGGGTTCCCATACCCTGATGGGATGGCCACAGTTTGGCGGGTCCAGGACCGTAACAACGATGGCGATGCGATGGACACTGGGGAAGTTCAAACTTTTGTGACTGGCCTTTCCACTGTTACTGATCTCGCCTTTGGCCAAGACGGCGCGCTATACATCGCTGAATTCACATCAAACATGATGGCGGTCATTGAAGGGGGCCCGTTAAGAGAAACTGTATTCGACCATCCAGGCAGGATCCTGCGTTGGGATGGCGCGGAGTTAAGCACCGTCGTAAGCGATCTGATATCTCCAACTGCCCTACTGGTCGTAGGGGAGAGTCTCTACGTTAGCGAAGAGTTCGCTGGCCGAGTCAGGAAACTGCCGATTGATTCGTAAGCGGTAACACACCTCGAATTAACTGGGCGTTATTGTTAACCGCATTCCCAATGGCCAGACTAGACGACGGCAACGGGCTTTTGGAGATCGCGAAGAACCACTAGGACGGCGGACGTCCAAATATCGAGCCGAGCAATGATCGCAAATTTGGCATAGCAACAATCTCATCGGCGGTGCCCATAGCTCCAACGGTCACGATGACCCTCTCATCAGGTACCAGGTCCTCCACCGATATCGAATTGAGGACTTGAAGGGTTGTCCTATCCGGATCTATTAACACGGCAAGCGACCCACGATCTGTCTCTACCGTGACCGTGTCAGTTCCGATCGCGGTAATAGGGCCCGTGATGAGGTTCGCGCCGAGCACCTCGCCGGCCCGGCCACCCCTCCCGCCTCCGCTGAAGCTCGCTCGTAGGACATCCATCACCTCAGACCCCGCTGGTGTGGCTATGAGCAATCTTGCTTCAACGCCCTGCTCGTTCCGCTGTCCTATGAAAAGCGTCTCCTGGTCCACCACCAGATCTCCAACCGTCCCAGCCACGAAACTTTGTACTGACGTATCAGCCGTAAGACCAATCGTGATGTCCTCTGCGCCTACACTAGTCACTATCGAATCCGCACTCATCGTCCGCAAAGTGCCCGGCTGACGTCCGGCGCCGTCTTGTTTTTCCGATTCCACCGCAGCCTGTTCTCCGCTGGTTCTATCCGCTGTGCTTCTGGCTCCCTGCAACCGGTTTCGGAGAGTCGCTAAGTCCTCCGGACTTACTTCGCCAGACCGTATCTGCTCCCGGAGCTGTTGTGGATCGAACCCGCCACTGCTGCCAACAAATTCATCTCCCCCAACACCATCGTCTGCCAGCAACGACGCTTGGTCATCGCCAGCAGGGCTAAAAATACCAACCAGCCCACCGACGAGAACGCCGATCACTAAGGCCCCAACTAACGTCCTGATAAAGCGCTTTGATTGCATATCGCATCCCTTGAAGAGAACCTTTTGCTCAATGGGAAGTTACTCATGGCGCAACGCCTCAATGGGATGAAGTCGAGCTGCGCGAATCGCTGGGTAGAGGCCAAAGAAGAGACCGATGGCGCCGGCTACCAAAAGGGCCAACACTGCCACATCCCAGCTAAACACCATCATGATTTCCTCGTCGCCAATAGTCATCCCATTCACAAGCGCTGAAATCCCCAGTCCTAGGCAAGCACCGGCCAGTACTCCTCCGATGCTGAGCACGGTAGCCGCGGTCAAAAATTGTAGTGCGATATCGCGCCGGGTTGCCCCAACAGCCTTCCGAATACCGATCTCACGTATCCGTTCCGTGACAGACACCATCATGATGTTCATGATTCCAATCCCGCCAACAAGCAACGATATACCAGCAATTGCGGCAAGCAGGATAACAAAGGTCGACTCCGTGGCCTGCAGAGTCTCGATGGTGTCTTCCTGATTTGCAACAGTGAAATCTTCTTCGCCGTGGCGCATCAATAGCATGCTTGTGATCTCGTCATTTGCCTGCTCAACGCGGTCCACACCTGCGACTTGAACATTTATGCTGTTCACCGTCACCTCGCCCAACGGGGTACGCGCGGATGACAGGCGGTAGTACGCAGTTGTGATCGGCACCATAACTTGCAGATCTTCGATGCCAAAGGCAGTGCCACCCTTGCTCTCGAGAACCCCTACGATACGAAATTTGCGGCCGTTGATCCGAACACTCGTGCCGACAGGATCACGCTCGCCAAAGAGCGCCGAAGCTACGGTTGAGGCTAGAACTACCACCTCTTCATTGTTGATAACATGGGCGGGCGAGATGAAGATACCCGACTTGAGCTCGAAGTTGCGCACCGCTGCATAGTTCGAAGTGACTCCAGCAATCTGGGCGAACGTACGGTCCGTCCCAGCCTCGACAGTTCCACCTCTCCGAATCTCCGGCGCAACCTGCTCGACGCTCGGCAGCAATTCATCGTCCATAAGTGCCGCTGCGTCGCTAAGAGTGAGCGCACTGTCAGCACCCCCTTGCGGCTGCACGAACAGGAGATTCGTTCCCAGCGCTTCGATCTGATCGCTAACCTGCTGCTGCGAACCTCGCCCAATGGCAACCGAAGCGATTACTGCCGCAACACCAATAATGATGCCGAGGAGAGTGAGTCCTGCACGGAGCTTATTCATTGAGATCGAGCTCAGGGCAGTCTGGAGCACCACTAAAAGCGTCAACCTACCCCCTTTAAGCCCGCTAAGTCCGAGGCATCCGGAGGCCCATCGGACACGACAAGACCATCACGAATCGTAATCACCCGACCGGTCTGAGCCGCAACTTCTAGGTCATGAGTAACTACCACCACCGTGATACTCTCGTTCAGGTTCAGCAACTGAAGCAGCTTCATAATTTCCACACTTGATTTCGTGTCGAGATTTCCGGTGGGTTCATCAGCAAAAAGTATCTGCGGGCGCCTGACGAGCGCCCGCGCGATCGCGACTCGCTGTTGCTGTCCGCCGGACAGCTCAGTCGGTTTGTGATCCGCTCGCCCATGCAGCCCCACCAGCTCGAGGGCCTCCAATGCTCGCATCTTCCGATCCTGGCCGTCCCCGTAGAGCATGGGCAACTCAACATTCGTCACTGCAGTAAGACGAGGCAGGAGATTGTAGGTCTGGAACACGAATCCAATCTTCCGCCCACGAATCTGGGCGAGTTGATCGTCATCGAGTAAACCGACCTCTTCCCCGTCTAAAACGTAACTCCCAGACGTTGGGGCGTCCAAGCATCCGAGGATGTTCATCAAGGTCGACTTACCCGAGCCTGAAGGGCCTACAATCGATATCATTTCCCCGTTATTGATCGCCAGGGTGACACCAGCAAGGGCACGCACTTCAACCTCGCCCATTTCGTAGGTCTTCGTCACACCAGTCACAGTGATCATGCCTGCCTCTATCGTGTTCCCCCACCCTGACCGCCACGCTGCCCGGCACCAAAGAGTTCCCGTAGTCCTCTACCTCCACCGAAGGCTGCGCCAAAGATATTTCCTGCACCTAGGCCGGAAGTCTCGACCACAATCGCATCCCCTTCGTTAACGCCAGCAGTGACCACTACGTTGAAATCATCCCCATCCCCCAAAGTCACTCGTTGCTCTATGATTTTCCCTTCTCGCTCAAGGAGAACCGTTGGCTGCAGAAAACTGCCTCCAATAGCTGCCGAAGGCACCAGCAGAACATCGGTCGATTCCTTAAGTACGACACTCGCCGATGCGCTCAGCCCCTCTCTAAAATCAAAGCCCGCTGGAGCATCAACTCGGATGCGTACAGGGAAAATAACTACGTTGTCTGAAGCTGTAGCCCTAGTATCAATCGACGAGACCGTGCCGGTAAGTGTTTGGCCCAACAGGGCATCCATTGTGACATCTGCTACCGCGCCCACATTGAGATACAACACATCGATCTCGTCAATTACTCCGTCCAACTCCGCAACGGTCGAATCAACGATCTCCATGGCAGTGAACCCACGCGTGACTTGGTCACCAGCCTCTATGACCAAGACGTCAATTACTCCATTCATAGAAGACCTCAGCACAGAAGCTGAGAGGTCCGCCAAAGCCATTTCAAGAGCAGAGCGGGCACTCTCAAGTTCAGCGTCCCTCAAGGCTTTGACTAACGGTGCAAGTCCGGCTTTAAGGTCGATAAACTCTTGTTCCTTTTCGGCAAGGTTGGCTTCCGCAACACGAATGTTGACTTCAAGTTTGGCAATTAAGACTGCGTCCGAAGGCTCGAGCATTTCTTGCAAGTCGGTCTCGGCAGAAACGAGAGCGGCAGCTGCGGTGTCCAGTCGTGCTTGCATGAGTGCAACGTCTAATGCGTCTGCACCCGAGATCATGTCTGCTAACGTTTCTTCCTCGGTGGCGAGAGCGGTAGAGGCAGTCTCCAAACGTGCTTGCTTAAGCGCAACGTCCAAGGCGTCTGCACCCAAGATCATGTCTGCTAACGTTTCCTCCGCTTGAATCCGGGTTTCTTTGGCAGCCGCCAAGTTGGCCTCAATGAGCGAAAGGTCCAATTTCCCAGGCGGCGCGATCAAGGCTGCAAGGGCCTCTTCAGCATCCAGCAATGCCTCCTTTGTTTGGACCACCGTGCGCTCGGCACTGACAACCGCCTGTTTGGCCGTTGCTGCTGTGAATTCATCTCTTTTATCGGTCAACTTGCCCCACGCCGAGAAAGTGTCTGCAGTGAGGTTAGCCGTTGGTACAAATCGGTTCTTGATTGCCTGCGGGTCGAGGAAGAAATCTTCCCCTTCAAGAATTATGTCGATGCCTGCAACGAAAAGCGCTTCCCGGTAGGAGAGGCGGGCATCTGCCAAAGCATCGGAAGTTGCAGCAACCAGATCTTCCTGATTGTTCTCGGCCTCAAGTAACCCGACGTCTGCTGCGTCCCGGGAACTCTTGGCAGCCTCAATTGCCGCCTCCGCAGTCGCAATAGCGGCGGCGGATGCTGGTTCTTGGAGAACGGCAAGATCCTCGCGCGCCTGATCCTCGCTGACACGTGCCGAGGCAATGAGTTCTTCCTGATCCCTAAGGTCCTGCAGCGTGAAGGGCGCTTGTGCGCTGACCAACGCGTCCTTACGCGTTTGAAGGTCGGCCCGCGCCTGTGCTACAGCCTCAAGTTGCGACTTGATCTCGAGCTGCGTGAAGGGCACTTTTGCGCTGACCAATGCATCCTTCTGCGTTTGAAGATCCGCCTGCGCTTGTGCTATAGCCTCAAGCTGCGACTTGATCTCGAGCTGCGTGAACGGCTCCAGTCCCGCGGCTAGATCGTCCCAAGCCTCCTGTAACGCAACATGGGCCTTCGCTACCTCAGCATCGGCCTCTGTAATCTCGACAGTCCCTGGAGGGATGAGTGCTTCTTCAGCCGAATCCAGTGCGACCCTCGCCGACGCCACCCCTTCCTCCAACGCATTGAGGGTTGTTTTATCCAAAACTGCAAGAGCTTGGCCTTCAACAACCCGGTCGAGCTCTTGTACCAATACGTCCCCAACGGTGCCGGCGACCCCGAACGTGAGGGCTTCACGAACTGGAAAGACGATATTCCCGTTGATCGACACGGAGTCGACCAAGTCGCCGCGTTGGACCCTGACCAACTGCTGGTTGTCTGCTAGGGCATAGGTACTCGTCGAATCTAGGCTCCTCACCACTGCGAAAGATCCGACACCCGAACCAGTTAGGACTACAACAAGCAAGGCCGCTTGCCAGGCTTTGATTGGTGCGAAAAATGAAAGGGCCCGCCTCATGTCGCTCATCCTCTTGATTGGCTGCGAAATCCTGGGCACGCATCATCCCAGCGCTGCATCATTTCCACAAGGTTTATCGTATCTTGGAGCAGGCTTCCAGCTTGGTGATTCTTCCCAGGCTCAATCGCGCCATCAGCAGAAAAAGCGGCTCGTTATAATCGGGGTCTCAGAGGCTGACCACATAGATGGTATCCTTCCCCACAAACATTGGAACGGCGGTGCCGCTATGTATCTCATCCGAAGAATCGCCAAGACGCAGCCTGGAAAATCCTGGCAGGTCGCCGGCTATCTCGCAAAGATCTGCGCAGCCTATGAAGAAGGTGGTCGAAGCAAGGCAAAGATATATGTCGGCAACGGCCTTCCGGGAAACCAGAATGTAGCCTACGCCGAGTGGCCCCAAGAGCGCATTGAGCCGACAAACATCTCTACAATCCCAAAAGATGTCTTCGAACTGAGTCGCGAGATGATGGAATTCGTGACTTCATACGAGCTCGAGTTCTACGAGTTGGTAACGTCAGAGAAGTTGGTCGAGAGAGGGCTCACCTAAGCTTTATTCTAGGCAAATTCTAGGCTCCTTTTGGATTGGCATGATCCTCGCTCGACGTTAACTGCAAACAAACGTTGCAGGAATTCCAGAAACTGGTCAGTGGTCTTGGACGACCTCGATCGCCTGCCCATCGACGTCTTTTACCATCACGCCACTTCCGCCGAACGTATCGTCAAGAACCTCGCCTCCTGCCTCCCGCACTTTTCCCACAATATCCTGGATGTCAGTGACCCCGATGGAGATGAACCCAAGCCCCGGTTTGTTCGTGACCCAATCCTGATACTCTGCAGTACCGTGAACCGGATACTCCAATAATTCCAGGACCAGGCCCTCAAGCGCCATGTACGTAATATTGACCTGCGCAAACGTCGGTAACCGAAGAACCTTTGCTACATCGACGAGCCACTTAGGATCCTTAGTCTTGGGATGTTCGTAGAGAAACTTAAAGCCAAACACTTCCTCGTAGAACTTGCGGGTCCTAGCCATGTCGTGGACGACATGAGCCAAGTGCCGGAAGGTATTTGCCATGGTCTTTGCTCCTTACCCCAATCGGTTACTAGTCGACCATTAACGGCACCACGATGCCGACTACAGCCCCCATGACCAACAAGATGGGCCATAGTTGTCCTAAGCCCATGTCGTGCCTCCGTAACCGTACCTTGCGATGGGCCGCATTATAGTTGGGTGCCGCCGATCTGAATCCGGACATTTTGGCCTCTATCCAAGCGCCAGATTTCTTATCCTCACCACCTCGCATAAACTGCCTAGTGCTTCCTGACTTCTCGCTCACCATAGAGCCCTGGTATAGCTTTGAGTCGCGCTAGTACGCACTATTATTGCATTACATATCAGTTGTTCGCATAATACTACCTAAACTCTTTTCACAAGACGGGATAGGGCTTTATGAAAGCAGGTCTTCGAAGGCAGATTCCGACAGACGGACTACGGCTTGTTGCTAAATGTGTTGACCAAGAACTCTCCGTTCCAGAGATTCAGGCCGCACTCAAGCAAACGTACGGCTACGAGTGGAACGAAGCCACGATCTATCGCCAAGTTAAGAAGATGCCGACTAGACGCATTAAGCCCTGGGGGAGATTGTGGCCAAAAGCCCCGGAAGAGTCCGCATATCTCTTGGCCCTGATGGACCGTGACGCTGATGAAGAAGGAATCTCACAAAATCTTACCAGTCGAACGGTTAGGTTCGGTGGACTGCCGGAGGACGTTGCAGAGTGGGCCTTGAAGCTAAGGCCGGCACTTGGGCCTTGGCGCACCGACGAAGGAGACGTGATTCCAGAAGGAATCAGCCGACACTGGAAAGTCGCCCGACAGTACGCGCATCAAGCACGAATAGCCAAACTACTCAAGCCTAAGGAGGCCTTTCCACCTATCAACACACATGACCTCGATGAGTGGGTTATGGCTCGTCCATGGGAAAGCCCCCAAAGGTTGGACAAGTACATCGATCGTGTGAAATCCGGGAGGAGCAAGCTCCCTTGGGGTCTCCAAGATGATCCGTTTAGCGCAACGTTCCTGACCGAATTTGCCGTCCTAGACGAGGCTCATCAACAAAAACTGATTGACGAGATCATCGAGCTCAAAGCTGGGTCATTAATGGCGCTTGAGCAGCTCGCCTTCGTCAGCGATTTAGCCAAGAAGGCGTTGCGTGCCATGCGGAAGAATTAACCGGG
>CAZUGG010000073.1:0-4586 GCA_964619905.1 uncultured Dehalococcoidia bacterium | reverse complement strand
TCACGTGCACGTGACAGGATATCCAGATAGGCGAGCGCAGGCTTCACCATAATAATGTCGGCTCCTTCACTAACGTCGATATCGATTTCCCTTAGTGCTTCACGAGCGTTCGCCGGGTCCATCTGGTAGCCCCTGCGATCGCCCAACTGCGGAGTCGACCCTGCGGCCTGGCGAAACGGGCCAAAAAAGGCCGAGGCATACTTGGCGGCATAAGACATGATCATCACATCATCACGACCAGCAGCATCGAGGGCGGCGCGAATCACCTTCACCCTCCCGTCCATCATGTCCGATGGAGCAACGACATCCGCTCCAGCCTCCGCGTGAGATACCGCCGTACGGGCCAGAAGATCTACTGTTAAATCGTTGACCACGTGAGGTCCATCCATTACCCCGCACTGGCCGTGATCCGTGTACTCGCATAGACACACGTCAGTAATGATGAGTAGCTCCGGATAGACAGCTTTGATCGTACGGATCGCTTTTTGCACAACTCCGTCGGAGGCATACGCCTCGGAACCCACCGAGTCCTTGGTGGAAGGCAGTCCAAAAAGAATTATGCCCCCGATACCCAGGTTTACCACCTGGGAAACCTCATTCAGCGCTTCGTCGGCCGACACTTGAAATACACCAGGCATGGAAGCAACTTCGGTCCGCGTCCCTCTACCTGGCACGATAAACATTGGGTAAATGAAGTCCGACGGAAAGAGTTCTGTTTCGCGAACCAGCCGCCGTACCGACTCTTGCCGACGCAGCCGTCGCATACGCAACTGAGGAAAGCTGGCAGTCATCTGGTTGACCCCTTTCGATTGTCAGCGAACCTCTTCAACGTATCGATGAGACCGGCCACAGTGTGTACAGAAGCAGTCACATCAACATGCAAACCTCGTTCTTCAGCAGTTCGCGTCGTGACAGGACCAATGCTTGCCAAAACCGGGCCCCGCAGGAGACGTTGAGCATCATTGCCTAATCCGTCAACCAGATTGACCACCGTCGAAGAACTGGTGAATGTTACGACGTCGATTTCTTGAGCTTCCAACGCTTCGCGTGCCCGGTCGGCGCAGTGCGGCGGCGCCACAGTGTCGTAGACGTGAACTTGCTCTAGAATCGCGCCACGCTTCCCTAATCGGATGAGGAGATCTTCAGGCGCAATTGCAGATCGAGGAATCAATAGGCGCTTACCCTGGACATTGGGGAGTTCCTCTGCCAAGTTACTCGTAGTGTAGCGGGTTGGTTTAAAGTCAGGGTTAATTCCTCTATCTGCAAGAGCTGTTGCCGTTGCGGGACCGATTGCAGCAACCGCCACCCCACCCAAACAGCGGCTGTCCAACGAAAGCACCTTTATACGGTCGAAGAACGCCTCTACAGCATTAACGCTGGAAAAAACAACACCATCGAACTCATTAATGCGTCGGATTGACTCGTCGACCGCCCCCACATCTGGAGCCGGGCAAATCTCGATAGCAGGAACTTCGATCGGCTCGGCAGCCTCTCGGATTAACCGTCGGCTCAGTGACCCCGATTGCGACTTAGGTCTGGTAACCATGACTCGCATCCCAAAGAGCGGCTTGTTTTCGAACCAAGCAAGCCGCTCACGAAAACGAACTGCTTCGCCAACTACCGTTACAGCGGGTGCACCGAGATTGGCATCTGCAACCTTGGAGATAATGTCACCGATAGTGCCTTCCACAGTACGTTGTCTGGGAAACGTCCCCCATTCAATTACCGCAACTGGCATCTCGTCAGACACCCCATGTTCTTGAAGTTGAGTCAAAGTAGACTCGAGGGTCTCAACTGACATCAGAATAACGAGCGTCCCAGCGCCGCTTGCCAACTTGGCCCAAGCAACTCGTGACCACTCTCGTCCAGGATCTTCCCGCCCAGTTATCACCGCGAAGGAAGATGATATTCGACGATCGGTCACGGGTATTCCAGCGTAGGCGGGCACAGCAATAGCTGAGGTTACCCCCGGCACGACCTCGAACTCGATGCCTTTCTCAGACAGAGACTCCGCCTCCTCTCCCCCACGGCCAAAGAGGAATGGGTCCCCTCCTTTGAGACGCACGACGGTCTTACCTTCCTCCGCATAGCCCACCAACATCTCGTTGATCTCGGTTTGACGATTTGGATTGTGGCGCGGGCTGGCACCTGCGAACACTAAAACAGCTTGAGATGGCGCTTCTCTCAGCAGCGTGTTATTCACCAGTCGATCGTAAACAACAACGTCGGCCTCTCGAAGAGCGTCGAGGCCTCGAACCGTTATGAGACCGGGGTCACCCGGTCCCGCGCCTATAAGGAAAACCTTCCCCGTCATCAGGAAGCCCTCTCCAACATCTCGGCCGCACCTAAGTCTCTAAGCCGTTGTGCCAGTTCGTGTCCCAAAGCCTCCGGGTTTGCACGGTGACCCCGAACATCCGCCCGCACCAACTGATCGACGCCATCTGAAACGAGGCCATGCATCATTAACCAATCGCCAACCACCCCAGCATGAGCAGCTATCGGCACGGTACAACCTCCGCCGAGAAGTCGTACCGTTGTGGCCTCAGCGGTCACGGCAGTCAACGTGTCAGGGTGGTTGACTCGCTCGGTGAGTCTCGCCATCGGCTCATCCCCAGCCCTAATCTCAATGGCCAACGCGCCTTGTCCGGCTTCAGGAATAAAGGTGGTTGGATCGAATAATTCCGACGCTACCGAATCCATACGGAGCCTCTTCAAACCCGCAGCGGCGACGACAACCCCACTGAGAGCCCCGCTCCGCGCTTTCTCCACACGAGTTCCTACGTTGCCTCGAACGGGTATCACTTCAAGATCAGACCGTAGCGAGTAAAGCAGCGCCTTACGACGCGGGCTGCTAGTACCGATCTGACCCCCAACTGGGACATCAGCAAGCGATGAATATCCGGGCGAGACAAGAGCATCTCGAGGATCTTCCCGTTCGACTATAGCCCCTACGACGAAGTGGTCATCGATCTCGATGGGCAAATCTTTGAAACTGTGAACCGCCATATCGATCCGATCCTCGATAAGTGCTGCTTCCAACTCCTTGGCGAAAATGCCACGTGGCAGGCCCGCCAGCGGCGCATCAAGGGCCTTATCGGCGAAACTGTGGATCACCTCAACCATAAATTCATCAGCCGGACTGGCTACGCGGAGCCGGTCGAGAACGATCTCAGTCTGCACGATGGCAAGCGGACTTCCTCTGGAACCCACCCTGATCTGCATGGGTCTTCGTTCTTACCCCACTAATTGATCTAGTCGGCGCTCACTTGGAATAACACCCTTGCGGTTTCAAGAACAGCATCATCCTCGCCACGCCCTTTTAGCACAGACGAGGTGTCATGAAGCAACTTCCGCGTAAGAGCCCGTGTCAGCGCGTTTATACGTTCTCGATCTTCTTCGGCAAGATGACCAAGCTTACGCATGCTTCGTGCCAACTCACGTTGGCGAATAGCCTCAGCTTTCCCTTGGATCTGGGCCACGACGTCGCTAGCTCCCCGGGTCCGTGCCCAATCAGCATAACCCTGAACCTCAGACTCTATAATCGCTTCCACGCTTTCAATTTCCCGCTCTCTTACAGTCCTGTTTTTTTCCGTCACTGCTTTGAGGTCGTCGATGTCATACAAAAATACGTTCTCGATGTCCCGACAGCGCGGGTCGATGTCCCTTGGAACCGCAATATCAATCAGGCACATCGGACGCTCATCACGCCCGTGCACCGCCGCCCGGATCGCGTCGGCGTCAATCACATAACCCTCAGCCGCAGTGGCGCTAATAACCACATCATAAGAGGAAAGTTCGCCCTTTAGGTTTGAGAAGTCGACGACGTGGCCACCTAGCTCGGCCGCCAGCGCAACGGCTCGCGATTCAGTTCGATTAGTTACAGCAATCTCGGAAGCGCCAGCATCGCGCAGGCCCTTGGCAGTGAGTTTCCCGGCCTCGCCAGCGCTCACGATTAACACACGGCAGTCTTGCAAACTGCCCAGAATAGTTCTTGCTCTTTCTACACCCGCCGTACTGACCGATAGAGAGTGGCGCCCAATCGCCGTTTCGGACCGGGCTGCTCTTCCTGTTCGTAAGCCGCGGTGAAACAGCTTAGTCAGAGTGACATTCAACCTGCCCGCCTGGTTGGCAGCGACCATGGCATCCCTAACCTGGCCCAATATCTCACTTTCTCCCAGGACCATTGAGTCGAGTCCGCAGGTGACCCGGAAAAGGTGCCGGACCGCGTCAACATCGCTGTACCGATAGAGATGGGGCTCAACACGATGTCGTGACGCTCCACTGAACGCAACTAGGAACTCGGAAACCCTTTGTAAGCCGAGGTCCGCATCTTTGGTTGAAGCGTAAACCTCCACTCGATTGCATGTAGACAAGAGGACTGACTCAGCAACGTATTCTCCTATCGACGTGAGGGCCTCCTCAAGCCGTGCAGGGACGATAGCCAATTCTTCGCGAATCCGGATGGGCGCCGACCTATAGCTCATACCCACCACCACGACGCTCACGGGCGTTCCCCCAGGTTTTCCTCAGACTCGCCACGGAGTAGACGGAGCAACGCTTGTTTCGCCTTGCCCCCTTCGCCTTCA
>CAZUGG010000072.1:0-13448 GCA_964619905.1 uncultured Dehalococcoidia bacterium | reverse complement strand
GTTCAGCAGCTAGCCGAACAGCTTCGCTCCACTGGCGGAGGCAATGTCGAAGGGGTGACTTCTGAAGAGTATTGGGTCGACCTCATGCGCCAGGGCGGCTGGTGGAATAGGGGCCGGAGGTCGAGCGTTAGTCCACGGCCTTCGCGGATTGAGTTGAATCCCGAGCCGGCCATTGCGGGTGCTGCGGACCAGTATCCCTACCATCTCGTTCCATTTGAACAGCTTGGTGTTGGTGATGGAAGAGGTTCCCATCTGCCGTGGTTGCAGTCGTTGCCTGATCCAATTACGACAGCAACGTGGATCACGTGGGTTGAACTGAATCGACAGTCAGCCGCCGATCGTGGAATAAAAGAAGGTGTGGTCTACCGTCTGGAATCCCCTGGCGGTTCGATAGAGGCAGCAGTGTATCTTAACCCCGCGACCCCACCCGATGTCGTTGGAGTACCAATGGGGCAGGGTCACCGTGCTTTTGGTCGATGGGCCGAAGGTCGGGGATCGAATCCATTTAAGGCGCTTGTCGCTCAAGAAGACTCTGATACGGGTGCTTTGGCTTGGGCGGGTACGCGTGTGCGACTCGTGGAGACTGGCCGTCGTGTGCGCGTCCCGAAAATGGAGGGGTCTGTTTTTGTTGTCGACTACGGCCGACTTAGCGCCGAAGATGTCTTCGATAGGAATTCCGAAGTTCGTGTTGATCGGGAAGGCTTTATCGTCAAAATCACTGGCGAGGATTCATAGAGGGATACAGGAATAGTCATGGTTACCGCAAGGCCCGACACACCGAAGTGGAGCATGGTTATCGATATTGATCGATGTACCGGCTGTGAGGCATGCGTAGTGGCGTGCCAAGCAGAGAACAATATTCCTATCAATGATGAGGACATCTTCAAGCAACGTCGGGCGATGGAGTGGATTCGTATAGAGCGGTACTGGGAAGGCGAGTTTCCTAACGTCAAGGCGCGCTTCATCCCGATTCTTTGCCAACATTGTGACAATGCCCCTTGTGAACCGGTTTGTCCCGTCTTTGCTACTTACCATAACCCCCAGGGCCTGAATGTTCAGGTCTACAACCGCTGCATTGGTACGCGGTTCTGTTCCAACAATGACCCTTGGAGCGTGCGGTTCTTTAATTACTGGGAACCTTCCTGGCCCGACACCTTACGCAACCAACTGAACCCAGATGTAAGCCTACGGACGCGGGGCGTCATGGAAAAATGCTCTTTTTGCATCCAGCGGATACATCGGGCGGAACGTTCTCAGCGCCGTGAAACCGGTGGTAGCAACGTGGCTGATGGATCGTTTGCCCCAGCTTGTGTCCAATCATGCCCGACCGATGCTCTGGTTTTCGGGGATATTAATGATTCCGAAAGCAAAGTCTCAAAGATGCGGGACGACGCGCGGGCGTACCGGATGCTTGAGGAGCAGGGAACTGAGCCGAACGTCATTTATTTGAAGAAGGTCGATCCTTCGTTTGCGCACGGACACCATGAGTAGTATCGCCTATGGGCGTGGGCTTGCTCACGCTCAGGAACACGACCATTACCAGCCGCAGGTGCTGCAGCAGACGCCGCAGGAGATCACTCGTGATGTCCTCGACGAGACTGCCCGCGTTACCCGCCGCTACAAAATGATCGTGGCCATTTTAGTTGGCCTGTTTGGTCTTGGGGTGGTGGGATTCGTCTTACGGTGGGTCGACGTGGGTGGCTTTGACGAATTATCTCCATGGGCGTATTTGATGGTCGGTTACGCTTTCCTTCTTACGACGGCTTCTTCAGCGCCACTTTTTTCAGTGACCCAGCGGATGGTTAAGAGTCACTGGCGCCTTCCCATGGCGCGTGTGTCCGAGATGTTCGCTGTCGTTGGTGTTTTGAGCACACTGATGTTCATTCCGCTGATTTTGCTGCTCCCCTCATCCGAGAGCAGGGTTAGTATTTGGTTTGAATGGCCTGGAACCCCGCTGTGGCCGCAGTTGGCTTCGGTAGTGTTCTTGATGGTGAACGGTCTAGGCTTTCTCTACGCGACTCTGCTCCCAGACCTCGCTAGGGAGCGCGATCATGGCTCCGGCCTGCGCCAGAAAATCGGGGCTAGCCTTTAAGGCTTCTGGGTTGGGACGCCCCGCCAGTGGAAGGTCCTAAAGGCGGCTATAGGTGTTCTCGGCGCGCTCTATTTCATGGGCTTGATCATGGTGCACACTTTCATTAGTGCCGATTTTGCAATGGTCCTGGTGCCTGGTTGGCGGGACGCTCTTTTTCCGTGTTTCCAGGCTCTGCACGGCCTCCAAGGAGCTGTCGCTACTACGATCATTGCGATGTTCTTTGTCGCCAAATTTACTGGTCTCAAACAGTACGTGAGTGTCGACTTCTTCTGGGGGGCAAGCAAGATTCTTCTGGCACTGTCGCTCTTGTGGGCCTATTTCTTTTTCACGGAGTTCATAGTCTTCTGGTATGGTCGTCAACCGGTCGAGCAGGAGATCCTCAAGACCTTCATGTTCAACAGTTACCGGTGGCCTTTTGTGGCTGCGATCTCCCTTTGTTGGCTCATCCCGTTCCTCACCCTATTGTGGAACTTCGCCCGCAAATCCATGGTCTTTCCAACGATTGCTGCTACGTCGGCTGTGATTGGCGTGTTGGCTGACAAGATACGTATCTACCCTGGGGCTTTTTCCATCGCAGACAAGGAGCGTGACGAGGTCTTTGGCCATATACACCCCGAGCGCCTTGCTGAGGCACCCCAGGCGCTGTGGCCGTCTGGGCCAGACGTTCTGATGCTGATCGGAGTCATTGCAGGCGCGATTCTCGTCTACATGATCGCTATAAAAATAGTGCCAATGCTTTCCATCTGGGAGTTGTCGGAAGGAACGTTGTACCGAAAACGACGCCGGTTCCTCAAACGCGACATTTTAGTCATGGGTAAGCCGGAGTAACGAAGGCAGATGCAAGCCCGTCCAGTCCTAGGCAAGAACGCTCAAGACATTGACGAGAAGATCAACCGGGATCTTCTCGGAAATATCTTTGCCGCTCCGCCACGGTTCTGGTTCATTGTTATAGGCCTTGCGATCGTTGTCGCGACGGCCATGGGCGCTATTGCATACATGGTATTCAACGGTCTAGGTACGACGGGTTTGAACCGACCTGTCATGTGGGGCTTCTTTATCACGAACTTCGTGTTCTGGGTTGGTATTAGCCATGCTGGCGTGATGTTGTCCGCCATCCTACGCTTGGCCCAGGCGGAGTGGCGGCGTCCGGCAACACGAGCTGCTGAAGTGGTGACGATCTTCGCGCTCTTCACAGCGGTCATTTTCCCAATTCTTCATACGGGTCGACCCTGGAGGACACTCTACTGGGCTTTTCCGTATGACTTCGCCCGGGGTATCTGGCCAGACATCCGTTCACCTCTGGTCTGGGACCCATCGGCTATTGGGACGTACCTCACTTCAAGTATTTTATTTGTCTACGTGGCGTTGATCCCCGATATCGCTGTTGCTCGCGATCGATCGACTGGCTGGCGCCGACAGTTCTACGGCGCTCTAGCGCTCGGCTGGCGAGGCTATCCAAAGCAGTGGCGTCTCCAGATCATCGCGGGATTCCTCCTCTCCGCGCTGATTCTTCCCGTCTTCGTTTCAGTGCACAGCATTGTCTCCTGGGACTTCGCAGTAACCCAGAGTGTCGAGGGATTCCATTCAACGATCTTCGCACCGTACTTTGTAATTGGGGCGGTCCACTCCGGTGTGTCCGCAGTGGTGACGGTGTTGATCATCTTGCGATGGCTTTTTAGATGGGAGGAGTACATTCGGCCCGATCACCTAGACTCTTTGGGCAAGCTGCTAATCGTGGTGGCGACTGCTTGGTTCTATTTCCTGTTGATGGAGATACTTTTCGGAGTGCTCACATTGGAGGATGCGGAGCTTGGCTATCGTCGTATGCAGTTCTTTACATGGCCCTATTGGCCGTTGTTTATAGTGTTCATCATCACGGCATTTTTCTTCCCAGTGCCAATGTGGCTCTTCAAGAGCGTCCGAACGAGCATGTTCTGGATGGTCGTCACGACCGTTTCGGTCAATATCGGTATGTGGTTGGAGCGTTTCCTTATCATCGTGCCCTCCGTAGCTAGAAGGCAGCCGCTGACCTTTAATTGGAGTACATACCATCCGAGCATCATCGAGATAATCTTGATTGTCGGCTCCTTTGCGTTGGTTGGATTGCTCGTGCTCATGTTCTCGAAGTTTTTCCCCTTGATACCGCTCTACGATATCAAGGAAGGTGAGATCCTAAAGGACGAGATTAAGGTTGGGAAAGCGATTGTGCCCGCGACCAAGCGTGAGGAATGACGCTCGGTCGTCAAGAGAGGTAAAGGCCATGGCAACCAAAGAAGTTCTAGGAATATTCAAAGAAGCGGAGCAGGCGGCACTCGCGACGGATCGTCTCGTGGAAGCTGGCTTCAATGCAGACGACTACGAAGTACTCACGGGGAGTCCTTATCCGGAGGGGGCATTTGGAGAGACGATACCGAAGCACCGGCTCTTCGCTTTCCCTTTCTTTGGCGCAGCCTGTGGCTTTGCCTGCGCGATCCTGATCACTGCGGGGACTCAGGTTGCGTATCCTATTGTGACTGGCGGCAAACCGATCCTCTCTATTCCTCCGATGGCTATCATCACCTACGAAGGTACGATGCTTGGGGCCATCATCATGACGATTTTCGGAGTTCTCTTTGAATCTAGGCTCCCGAGGCCAGGGCTTGGGCTCTACGACACTCGTATAACAGAAGGCTACATTGGTATAGCGTTGCGGGCGGCCGAAGACCGTGTGGAGGCAGCAGATCTTGCCTTACGTCAGTCTGGTGCGGTCGACGTGAAACACGAGGCTTAAACACTGGTGAAGTCAGTTTTCTACAATCGGCGATCTCCCAAGCGTGGGCGGTTGTCCCTGGTCGGCCTTCTTGGCTGCGTTCTCGCAGTGCTACTTGTGAGCGCCTGCGAGCGAGGCTCGTACTCTGTGGATATATTCCCCGAGCAGCACTATCAGCAATCGGTGAAGTCTGGGGAGCCGCCACGTCTCGCCCCCCACCCAGAGGCTGTGCCTATCTCAGGAAGAGAGATCATGTTCGATGCGGTGGCTGCGGCTGTCGTTCGCAATCCCATCCCGAGAACTACGGAAAGTCTGGACCGAGGGAACGAAGTTTTCCGCATCAACTGCGCTATGTGTCATGGAGACCAAGGCAGGGGGAGCGGCGCCGTTGGCGACGTCCTCGTGGCCAATAACTACGTGAGACCTCCCAATCTGAACTCCGAGGCTACTCAGGCTAAGACTGACGGAGAACTTTTCTGGATTCTGACTAATGGCATTGTTGTCATGCCAGAGTTCAAGAACCTGCTTTCCGAAGAGGACCGCTGGTCTGTGGTCCACTATGTACGCTTCCTTGCTGATCAAGAGAGCTAATGGGGCCCGAGAGGTGAACATGTCTTTGGAGCAGACTCAAGGTGTAGGAAGACGGGGCTTTCTGGCGGTTGTTGGCGGAGCGGCGGCGGCCCTCGGGTTGGCCGGCTTTTTCAAGTTTCGCAAGTCTCCCGACCGGCGCAAGGATGCAGCTCGGATTCTTGGTGTTCGAGAAGACTCGCTTCTGATGCCGAGGGACCAAGACCTGGACCGTCTCTTTGGCGAGTAATAGAGGTCACTGGCTAATCAAGGCATGAGAGTTAGGCGTTCCGCCCTTGGCGTTACCCGTTTTGGTTTGCTTGCCCAGCGCACTCGCGTTGACACTCCTGGTGGTTCCAATAGAGAATGGCAGAGTCATCATTTCTAGGCGTGAACAAGGTTAGTTCGTGGGGTTTCTAAATGCATCTGGAAGAGGGCTGCAACCGCTAACAGCCTAAGCGTGGTGGGCGCATCACCCCCACGAGAGGCTGTATTTTTTTGCCTTTCATTGCCCCACCTATCAAAGCGGCGATAGATATAAAAGCATGTCAAATCAACGGAACAGCGCCATTGCCCCGGAAGAGCTTAGAGAGATCTCAGACTCCTTTGAGGACAAGCCCCCAGAGCGTATCCTCGAGTGGGGATTTGATAGGTTCGGTGAAGGGCTGGTTCTCGCCACGAGCTTTGGAGGAGCTTCGGGGACTGTGCTTCTGGACATGGCGGCGAAGATCAATCCTAATGTTAAGGTTTACTACCTTGACACCGACTTCCTCTTTCCCGAGACCCACCAATATGTGGGGCAGGTCAGGAAACGCTACGGTATTGAGCCGGTTGCTTACAAGTCGCACCTGACTCCGGAACAGCAGGCGGCTCAGTATGGCGACGAGCTGTGGTTAAGGGACCCTGATCTCTGCTGTGACCTGCGGAAAGTTCAGCCCAACGCCAGAGCCCTCGGAGATGTTGATGCCTGGGTTTCCGGCATACGGCGGGATCAGGCCCAGAGTAGGGAGCATATCGGGCTTGTCGAGTGGGATCCTAGCTTCGACTTAGTTAAGATCAATCCGGTAGCGCATCGTACTAAGAATGAGATTTGGTCGTACATTTTAGATAACAAGCTCGAATACAATGTCTTGCTCGACCGAGGGTACAAGAGCATTGGCTGCACGCATTGCACCAACGCGGTTGGAGCTGACGCTGGGGAGCGTGATGGCAGGTGGGCCGGTACTGGCAAGGTGGAATGTGGCCTGCACGTGAAGCCACGCCTTTAAGGAGAGACGTTGTGAGTAATGGGTTTACGATTTGGTTTACCGGGCTGTCCGGCGCGGGCAAGAGTACGTTGGCAGAGGCTCTCATGCCAATTCTTAAGGAAAGAGGCCACAAGGTAGAGATACTCGATGGTGACGTTGTTCGCACTAATCTTAGTAAGGGGCTTGGTTTCAGCAAAGAGGATCGCGACATCAACATCCGCCGGATCGGCTTCGTGTGTAATCTCTTGAGCCGCAATGGCGTGGTCGCGATCTCGGCGGCGATCTCCCCTTACAAAGAGATTCGTGATGAGGTTCGTTCCACGATCGATAATTTTATCGAAGTCTATGTCGAGTGCCCCGTCGATGTTCTTGCGGACCGGGATGTGAAAGGCCTCTACAAAAAGGCTCTTGCCGGCGAGATCAAGAATTTTACAGGCGTCTCTGATCCCTATGAGGCACCAGAGAGTCCCGAGATCGCTGTCGACTCAAGCAAGCAGACGATGGAGGAGAGCCTGCAGATCATTCTGGATCGACTGGAGGCTCTTGGCCTCAGCGTGTCGACAGCGACCTCCGCTGGCTAGTTGTAGTCCTTGGCGGCCTGCTAGAGATTTCAGCTCAGGGCGGGTTCTTGTTTGGCCGCGGCCCCAAGATTAGAATCCCCGCGACCTAAATGCGTCTGGAGGCGAAATGAGCAACGACGAGATTCTGACTGAGCGGCGAGGCCGAGTTGAAATCATCACGCTCAATCGTCCTGATAAACGTAACGCATGGACCAATAGCATGATGCTCTCTGCGTGGGAGGCAGTTCGCAGTGCTGGACAGGATCATGACGTGAGGGTGATTGTTATAACTGGAGCGGGGTCGGCCTTCTCCTCCGGAGCCGACGTTGACGAGTTCAAGGCAGCCTATGAAATGTCGAAGAAGACCGGCAAGCACCAGTCTGCACTGGACCATCGGAAATTAGAAGAGTTTGCTGTGGAAATCCGGCGCGTTCGAAAACCGATCATCGCAGCAATCAATGGAGCGGCTGTTGGTCTTGGGTTCAGTGTTCCCCTTGCGGCTGATATCCGTATTGCCTCGGATAAAGCTCGCCTGGGTGCAATCTTCCTTCGTATGGCTCTCGGGCCGGAGTTTGGCTCCAGTTACAATCTCACTCGCCTAGTTGGCATAGCCAAAGCCTGTGAATTGGTCTTCACGGCGCGCATCGTCGATGCGGTAGAGGCCAAAGACATCGGTCTCGTGAACCATGTGGTGCCCCACGAGCAATTGATGGAATTCACCATGGAGATGGCCGAGACCATTGCGAAGATGCCAGCTCAGGCGGTCTCTTTCGCCAAGGACGTGCTTTACAACGGGATGGACGCTCCACACGTACCCCAGATCCACGCAGAGACCCTGTCAAATCAAATAAGCCGGCAGCACGCCGATCATGAAGAGGGTATCGTCGCTTTTTTAGAGAAGCGCGACCCAAATTGGGGCTAATGAACCCGTAGGGCTTGAGCATCCCTCAGATGGTTACCCGGTGAATCTCCGCACGGTGATCAAATCTGGGGACGAGAGCCCGCTAAGGGACTTCTCCAAGTGGGTTTCATTGCCAGGTGAGGATTACTCTCATGGATTTGATCGGTCTCTCCGA
Source organism: uncultured Dehalococcoidia bacterium (assembly GCA_964619905.1). GTDB lineage: Bacteria > Chloroflexota > Dehalococcoidia > SHYB01 > SHYB01 > DAOUKH01. Next base: position 5,157 of record CAZUGG010000072.1, on the reverse strand, counting down.
TGGTTTGGCGAACAGGACGAGGTCGTTTGGCTCCGCGGCGGCGTAGGGAGATACTCTTCCGGCCTTGACCCAGAGATAAGACTATAGTGTCTCCTTCGACAAACTCGCCGCGCAAGATGCGGTCTGCCAGTGGTTCCAGAATCTCGTGCTGCATCAGCCGCTTTAGTGGACGTGCTCCTTGCAGTTGGTCGAAACCTAGATCGGCGAGATAGGCGCGCACCGCGTCCTGGACTTCAATAGAAATGCCCCCAGTGGCCAGTCGGTGATTCACTTGAGCGATTTGTATATCAATGATTTCCTTGAATTGGCGCTTTTGTAGGAGGTCGAATCGCACAACTGCGGCGATACTATTAAGGAACTCTGGTCGGAACTGTGAACGAAGCTCCTCCTCGATAAGGAGGTCGAACTCCTGGGCGGGCTTGCCGACGGCTTCTCGGTAGAGATGCCCTCCGACGTTGCTCGTCATGATAAGGAGGACGCTCTTGAAATCGACGGTGCGGCCATGGCCGTCGGTCAACCGCCCATCATCCATTATTTGCAGCAGGAGATTGAATACGTCCGGGTGCGCCTTTTCGATCTCGTCGAAGAGAACTACCGTGTATGGTCGTCGCCTCACATACTCCGTAAGTTGTCCGCTATCTTCATAGCCGATATAACCTGGGGGAGCGCCGAGGAGCCTCGATACGGAGTGCTTCTCCATATATTCTGACATATCGATACGGACCATTGCTGATTCGTCATCGAACAGAAACTCGGCGACTGCCCTCGAGAGCTCCGTCTTGCCTACGCCGGTCGGCCCAAGGAACATAAAACTACCGACGGGCCGATTAGGGTCCTTCATGCCTGCGCGAGCGAGTCGAACTGCTTTGCTCACGGCCGTCACTGCCTTGTCCTGGCCCACGACGCGCTGGTGTAACGTAGTCTCCATGCTGAGAAGTTTGGACCGCTCGTCCTCGACCAATTTACGTAACGGGATTTGGGTCCAACTGGAGACGACCTGTGCGATATCCTCGCCTTCAAGGTCGAGCTTGTAGAGTCGGGTCTTTGTCTGGAGTGCCTGCAGATCTGCCTCAGATCGCTTTAGCTTTCGCTCAAGGTCTTTGAGCGCTTGTAAAGGCGAGTTTTTGGCGGTGCTTCCACTTCTTTGAGAGACTAACAGTTGAACCCACGTTTGCTGGTCTCTCAAAGAGCGCACCTCTTCTCCTAAGAGTTGCTGCTCGGACCAAATCTTTTCAGATGCTGCGACCTCTTTTTTCAGCCGATCTTCTTCACGAACCGTGGCGTCAAGCTGGTGTTTGTCGACGCCGCAGGCTCGCATGTCGCGGATCTCGTGGGCGAGCTGCTGCGCGGCGCGCTTGGTTTCGTCGAGTTCGGATGGAAGCGTTTCGCGTTCAATTCTTGCTCGTGAGGAAGCCTCATCAAGCACGTCTAGGGCCTTGTCGGGAAGCGAGCGATCGGCGATAAAACGGTGAGACAGCACCGCTGCGGCTTCCAAGGCTTCATCGCTAATGCGTACGTCGTGATGAGACTCATAGTTCCCGCGGAGCCCCCGGAGAATGCTCACGGTCTCTGGGATGTCGGGCTGGTCGATGAATATGGGCTGGAATATACGCTCCAGGCTTGGGTCCTTCTCGATTTGGATCCGGTAGCCCTCTAGTGTTGTTAGGCCGATGCAATGGAAATCTTCCGAGGACAGAGCGGGTTTTAACAAGCCTGTGAGATCCAGACTACCGCCCCGCACTAGACCGTGAAGATCCTCGATCACCAAGATGCATTGACCTCGTGATTCTCTGGCGTCATCAATCGCGACCTTGATGCGTTCTTCGGCGACGCCTCGGTAGTCAGTTCCGCCAATCGCTGCTCCCATGTTGAGCGAGAACAGATCTTTCCCTTCTAATGCTATGGGTACGTCGCCGTCTGCTATACGTTGTGCGAGTCCGGCCACGATTGCCGTTTTTCCAATGCCCGGGTCTCCTATCAGCAGCGGATTGTTCTTGGTTCGCCTACAGAGGACGTGCATAAGTCGATGGATCTCAGCGTGGCGACCCACTACCGGATCAAGGAGATTCTGCTTTGCCTGATCCGTTAGACAAGTGCTGAACTTGCGCAGGGTGCGTAGGCGGGCACCTTTGGGTTCTGGAAGGTTCTCCCGGGCCTTCAATGTGGCGAGCGCGCGGTCGATTTCCTGCGGTTTAACCCCGAGATCGAGGATACGTGAACGAGTTGGACTGGTAGCCTGTTCGCCGATCAATTCCTCAATGAGATCAGCCAGTTCGATCTCTCTGCGTCCCCGCCGGTGAGATCGGTTCCAAGCCGCTGAGATGGCCTCAGCGAGAACCGGAGATGGATACAAAAGGGATCGTTTTATGCGCCTATTTGAGCTGGGTGTGAGGGCTTCTAGAAGCCCCGAAACGTTTACGCCGGCTTGGCGCAGAGCTTCACCTATTCCGCTAGGGTTGTCATTCAGTAAAGCGACAACCATGTCTTCGGCCTCGATCTGGGGACTCTTTGCAGCGATTGCAACATCGTGAGCCAGAACGAGGGCTCGACGCACAGCGGAACTTGCCCGCCCCAAATTCATGAATTAACTCCAGGCTGACCTCGCTCGAATTATAAGGCATAGACAGTAGCTCGCTGGTGGGGTAAACCCGTTCCTCTCCGTTGACGCTGGAAATAGCGCTTTGTTACACTTCCAGAGTTCCCCTTCTGTTACGGGCGGTTAGCTCAGTTGGTTAGAGCGTTGCGTTGACATCGCAGAGGTCACTGGTTCGAATCCAGTACCGCCCACCATTGCGATTTTTCCTTCAAGATACGGTTGGTGGCAGCTTCAATGGGCCCCTGGTCGTGTTTTGGTTCGCGTATGGGTGGCCCCTAACATCCTGATGGACTCCCGTTTCAGAGCCCGGAGTTTGCGTGATTCGCGTGACCTCTTTTCCCTTGCGGAGACCTCGTTTCAGTTGATATAATCGGTCCGCCAGCCGTAAGGCGTGGTGCCAGATCTGGCTTGGGATTGTGAAAAGTGGGTGACCCCCACTTTTCTTGCTTAAAGAGCCAGGCTTGGCTTTAGTGGACAGTGTAAGCGGGGAGGTACGGATCGGATGAAGAGCGACTTCCTGATCGCGATAACCCAGCTTGCTGCTGAAAGAGGTCTTCCTCGAGACATCGTAATAACTGCCGTCGAGGCTGCCCTTATCTCCGCTTTCAAGAAAGACCATCTGGCGGAGAAGGATCTGGCTGTTCGATTTGCTCAATCGGGAGATGTCCACGTCTTTGCGCGTTGGACCGTCGTTCCAGACGATGAATTCGAAGATCCTGAGTATCAGCTTTCGCTCACTGATGCGAAGACACGCGATAAGAGCCTTGAACTCGGGTCTGTGATTGAGGACGAGGTCACTCCGGCCAACGCGGGCCGGATCGCCGCTCAAACAGCGAAGCAGGTCGTCATGCAACGGCTTCGTGAGGCTGAGCGAGATATTGTTTTTGACGAATACTCTGGACGTGAGCAGGACATCGTGCCCGCCGTCGTGTCGCGTATGGATGGCCGATCGATCATCTTTGACCTAGGTCGGGCAGAGGCGATCATGCCAACTCCGGAGCAAATCCCCAATGAGCGCTATCGGAACGGACAGCGGTTCAAAGTCTATATCCTAGAGGTGGGTAAAACTGCCAAGGGGCCCCAGATAGTCGTCTCCCGCGGTGACCGGGGGCTCCTCAAGCGTCTTTTCGAACTTGAGGTTCCAGAGATCTACAACGGGATTGTCGAGATGAAGGCTATTGCTAGAGAGCCTGGGTACCGGAGTAAGGTCGCAGTACATGCGCTCCAGGAACGTGTGGACCCGGTTGGTTCCTGTGTGGGCCTTCGTGGTGTGAGAATCCAGAACATTGTCAATGAGCTGCACGGGGAGCGCATTGATGTTATTGAATGGAGTCCAGACCCGGCTACGTTCATCTCGCGTGCCCTCGGGCCTGCGCAGGTGATGAACGTAATCATTAGGGAAGAGAACACGGCGGTTGTTGTTGTTCCCGATAGGCAGCTTTCGCTGGCTATCGGAAGGGAAGGGCAAAATGCCCGACTTGCCGCCAAGCTCACCGGTTGGCGGATCGATATAAAGAGCGTTTCTGAAGCTGAGACTGACCGTATTCTGCTCACCCCTCAGGCGCCAGCCGGGCCGCCGGCTGAGATCGCCGAACGGGAAGCGGCGCAGGCGGTTTCCCCTGCTGATGCTGTGGCGCCTACCGAACCCTTGGCTGCCGAGTCCCCGGCTGCTTCTGCTGCTGTCGATGAGTCGGCACTGGAAGGTGTTGTAGGTGAGCCGGTCTTGGAAATCGAGGGCGAACCGGAGACTGTTCCGGAAGAATCGGCTTCGGTAGGCCTTCCAGAGCCGCAGCCCGTACTGGCTCAGCAGGAGACAGATACTGCTCAAGACACCACGGAAGAAGCCGAAGAGGCACCAACGCTGGCGGAGGCGCTCAAGTCAGAGGAGACTTGGAAGGTGCCGAGCGAGGGAACAGCCCAGACTGCCCAAGCTGCTGCAGCGGCTGCTGCTGCCAACAAGCGATCGTCGATCAGGTTTGCCGAGGATATCTGGGAGGAGCGATCAGAGGGTTCGACTGGGGACCGGAAGCGTCGTGGTGGCGGAGGCGGAGGCGGACGTCGGCGTAAGGGGGGTAGGCGGTAGCGTTTCGTTTCTGCTGACTAATGCCGAACAAAGAAAAGCATACACCGATGCGCACGTGCGTAGCATGCGGACTGACGGACGATAAACGCAAGCTCGTTCGTCTGGTACGTCTGCCGCAGGGCATGGTATCGGTCGACCTCAGTGGTAGGGTTGCGGGCCGCGGCGCGTATCTTTGCAGGGAGACTTCATGTTGGCATCTGGCTATGGACAAGGGTCGTATTGAGCACTCGCTCAAGACGACGATGTCTTCTGAAGAACGCTCAGCGTTGCTAGTAGCATCAGAAGACTTTATTGGGATAGCCTCATGAGCCCGCGTCGGCGACGTCCGAATAGACCCTATCGTAGCCCGCGAAAGAAACGGGCCCCCTCTGTAGCTGTCCAGGAACGAACAGGCCTCTCGCCGGGCTCCATGGTGGAGTTGCCGGAGCAAATACTGGTTCAGGACCTGGGCAACCGGCTCAACCTTTCGGAAATTGAC
>CAZUGG010000071.1:0-9043 GCA_964619905.1 uncultured Dehalococcoidia bacterium | reverse complement strand
GACGAAGCTGTCGTCGCTATCGAGTATAGTCTGGAAGGTTCGGGCACCGATACCCTAGATCTGCTGCTCCATGAGTCCATATTGTCGATAAAACGTGAGGTTGTGATCCCGATTGCTCATTGCCTCTTGGCTAAGCCGGGCACAAAGCTTCCAGAAGTCGAGGTTGTCTTTTCTCACACTCAAGCATTGGGCCAGTGCCGGGCTTTTGTGGAAAAGCGTTTGGGCAATGCGTTTAAGGTGGCGTCTCTGAGCACCGTAGCTGCGGTCGCCGATATGCTCGCCTCCGAACGCATTGGGGCCGCCATCTCGCCGCGCAGGGCCGCCGACCTCTACTCTGTCGACATACTTGCGGAGAAGATCCAGGATCGAAAAGAAAACGTGACACGCTTCGTGGTGCTAGCATCTGAAGACCACGAGCCTACTGGAGATGACAAGACCTCGGTGGCATTTACGTTCTCCGATGAGGACAAGCCCGGGCAGGTCTTCCGCGCCATCGGGGAGTTTGCCAAGCGCGGGATTAACCTCAGTAAGATCGAGTCGCGTCCGTCGAAGGAGATGCTAGGCCGGTACATCTTCCTGGTCGATTTTGATGGTCATAGGTCAGAACCGGCAGTGGATGCTGCTCTGAAAACAATAAGCGGAGAGGCGAGCTTCTTCCGCATTTTTGGTTCGTATCCGAAGGCGGACTTGTTGGGTTAGCGTAGGCGCGGTAAGACCTGCTGGACGAATGTTTTTATCTGGCGTAGGTTCATTTTTTCGTCGATAGAGAAGAATCCAAGTATTAGTTCATCTATGCCGATCTTTTCGTAGCGGCGCAAGAGCTCTGTTAGCTCATCCGAGGAATAGTTGCGAGGGAAATCATATGAGGCGCCCATGTGTTCCTTCGACCATTGCAGCTTGAGCTCCTCGTCGGGCTCTTCTAATCGACCGGTGTGGATGTAGAGTACCTCGAAGGGTTCTTTCCTTCCGATCCTATTCACTTCGCCACGGGCAAAGTTGATGCCCATTTTGAACTGTTCGGGTTCCATAGGTGTTGGTGAAGCCAGCCAGCCGGTGCAGTGCTTCACGGCGCGCCGAATCGCCTGTTTCGCCATGCCCCCGTAGTAGAGTGGTGGAGGTCGCTGAATGGGTCTGCCAAGGGTCAACACATTATCGAATTTAAAGTACTGGCCGTGGAACGAAGCTTTTTCGCTGGCCCAAATCGTTTTCATGACTTCGATGTATTCTTCCGTCATGGCGCCACGTTCCTCGTATGGAATTCCCATAGCCTCGGACTCGGCCCGAACGTGACCGGCACCCACTCCCAAGGCGATACGACCACCTGATAATACGTCCATTGTTTGTACTGCCCGGGCCTGGACGATGGGGTTCCTATAGGGGAGTACCACGACGCTCGATCCGATACGAACTTTTTCGGTAACCCCAGCGAGGTACGCCATTACGCTGTACCCTTCCATGAACCAGTTGTTGCTCGCGTAATACTGTTCCGGCGTAACTCGTTGGGTGTCCTCGGATCGGCCAGTCATCCACTGGTAACGAGATCGTTCGAAACCGACCTCATCAATCGAACCTGTTGGTGCAACTAAATGGTCAGCAGTCCACACCGAATCAAACCCTGACTTGTCCGCCTCTTTGGCAATCTTGGTGATCGCCTGTCTGTTGGCCCAGGGCTGGGAGCTTGGCATGCTGAGGCCGATACGCATATCTCACCTCGAGTAGACGGGTGACGCATTATGGCACGGGGGGCCAAGATGGTTGATCCGGCGGCGTGCAAGGCTAATCACTTGCTGTTCTGTAGATCGCTACTGTTTCGTTGCGATAGGCAAGGGACAAGGAACCTTCATCCACCATCCGTTCCAGCTTGGAGATGCCCTGTTCTGGGTAGAGGAATCGTTCGTGGTCCCCGACGTAAATGTAGCTTACGTTGTACTTCTCTATGAGGATAAGCGCCTCTTCCGAAATGGTCGTTTGGAAGAAGCGGTCCACGTCCATCGCGCGTTGCTGTACTGCGAAATCCTGAACCCTGGGGCAGTGGTCTCCGGCCCGGATGCTGCATCGCTGCTGTTCCTGGTGCCAGTCCCAGCCCAAAACGATGGGCAGCCCGGTGTATGTTGCGACTCTGCTGCGGAGCGAACGGTACGCGTTCCCCAGGCCCTCAATTACGACGGGCGAGCCCTGAACGTTGTCCTGCAGCCATTCGAGAGCTGCCCTCTCATGGCGCAGTTCCGTCCACGCTTCGACGTCGTAATTGTAGAGGGCAGCATTGTTCATGAACGTCATGCCGTCCCTGGTCGGGCTGATCGGGGAGAAGCGATCGGCGGATCGGTCTATGGTTCCCAAGATCGGGTAGATGCTGACGATGGCTACTAGCACGATACCGATTGTTTGCCAGCCTCGCTGCAGAACGATCGAAGGGATACAGCGGCCAAAGTCCATACGCCAGACGATGAATGCGGCTACCAGAGCCATCAGAACCCAAGCTTGTAGGTACAGCTTGAAAACGGTGTTCATGCGTCCGAGGGGGAGGTTGATTTCCCACACGTCGACAAGGATCCCTATGACAAGAGGAGTCGTCATTAGCAGGTAGGCCATTAGTTCAATCGGCATGCCGGCTTCTCGCCTACGCAAGGCACGCCAAACTAGTGGGCCGATCCCTAAGAGGCACCCTAGAAGGAAAGCAATGGTAGCCATCCCAAAAGAGATAAGAATCACGGCCAGGATGCCATAAGCTCCGGCGTACGCTGCCCACCACGGTCCCACTGATCGGGCTGTCGATAGCAGTCCAATCTCGCTACGCGATTCTAGTGTCGCGGGGTCTTGTGGTAACGGAACTGGTTCACGGAAATGCTGCCACAGCCTCCAGCAGGTATAGCTGACTATGATGGCTATGAAAAAGCCGTGGACTCCAAGATAACGCCACAGCACCGAACGATTCGAGGTCAACTCTGTGGCGTCCGTGATAGGGAGAAAGGCTTCGTAATTCTGTTGGAACGGCAAGAAGAAGACGTAGCCGATGGCATAAACACCCAAAGTTTTGACGACCGTCCAGCCAATAAGCCCGAATGTGACGGATCTACGTGCAGCGTATTCGGCGATGAGGATGCCGGCCCCTCCGATTAGCAGGTATGTTGGGGCATCCCAACTGTTCGTTGCTTGTATCGCTCCTAGCGTGAGCCCTAATGAGATATACGGTAGCCACGACATTACGCCCCACATTCCACGGAGCTTTTGCGCGCCAGTGATGAAACTCAGCACCAGTCCTACTGCTAGGATCGTCAAGGGCATAACGAACAGGTGCGCGTGAGGGTCAGCGAAGAGGAAGGTGAAGAAGGGAAACTCTGTTATGCCGGCTTCTCCTTCAGGGCCCAGCATTCGGCTACTGCGCCAAAAATCGAATCCTCCGAACGGGTCTCCCCGCACCATGCGGGCTAGCCCTTCTCCGATCTGAACGATCCCGTCGAGGTTGCCCCCGATGGCGACAAATAACCCGGATATCCCACCGGCGAGGATGGGAGATGGAAGGCGAATGTTTCGGTCAGCGTGAGCCAGCTGCCGCTTTGCGAGCGCCGCGAGGTTGTAGACGACCGAGAAAGCTGCTGAGATCGTCAAGGCGAAGAATAGCGGCACCACAAGATTGATCGCAATCGAGGGGATGATGCCGGTGAACTTCGTGAGGGCGGCGTTTATAAAGAAGCCGAAGTAGTAGTAATTAAGTTGACCTCCAGCGTACCAAGGGGCATAAGGTGGCATGTAAGTTGACTTCACCACCGCGTTGAAGTAGGCGAAGTCCATGGGCTTCTCGCCGCCCAAGAATGGGGCCCAAAGATCTGCGTTCCATAGCCGCAAGCCGTACATTCCCCCAAACGCTAGGAGGAATAGGATCTCGCCCGTGAGGATTAGTCGCCGGTTTCGGTAGAGGAAATCACGAATCTCGGCGCGCCTTGACCAAAAGATTGCAGATGAGACAAAGCCAGTGAGAAGAAGACCCGAAAAGACGGAAAACCGGGAAAACGAGAGCCAATGCAGACTGGCTAAGAGCCAGGGAATATAAGCGATAAGCAAGATGCTGAATGTCTTACCCAGGAAGTAGCCTCGGTCAGGAAGCCAACGGAAGACGATCATCGTGAGTGGCAGAGTGACTAGGAAGGCAAGCTGGACCACCAGGAACCAGACCACCCCTGGGATGGTGTTAACGAATGAGTCGCGATTGAAGATCCTGGACCAAGTCCCGCCGTTTTGATTTGTAGAGGCCTCAGTTTCTGAGAGCATCAGGAGCTCTTCGCCCTCGGGTGCTCGGGGCAACGCAACTTCGTAGTAGGCGACTTGATCCGCCTGCGGCAGGTCGAGGGTTTTCTCGAAAATGAGAACTAGTGGGTGGTCATAAACAGTAAAGCTCTCGTCGGCGAAACCTAGATCAATCCCCACCCTCGTCTGCTTGTAATCTCGGAGCGCATAAGGCACGGCAAGATCAGGTCTTGTGAAGGTGTCGTGCTCGAGCGAGACACCAAAGATATTAGGATAGGAGCTCTCCCAATGGACCAATTTGAAACCGAGATCCTCCAGGAAAAGAGATTCGTAGTAAGCGCGGGTTTCGGGATAACGCTCCGGCAGTCGAGGGATCGTGCCGTACAAGCGGTTACTGTAAAAAACGACGTAGTCGGCGGCGGCAAGTTTCTTCACCATGCGGGCTCGTTTTGAGGCGTTCTCATCGTCATATAGTTCCGCCTCGTCGACCCTGAATGAGTAGAGACCATTCCTGAAGCCGCCGAGTCCTTCTTCCCAATGCTCCTTTAACACGTTTGATCCGCTTGAGGCGTTGGTTAGCAACCAGTCGGCGGCAGCCGTTGCGGGGTGCGGATCGTTGTACATACGGATGTAGCCAATCGAGTAGAGGAGAGTTAGTACGAAGGCGATGATGAGAGCGGCGTAACCGAGCCGTGGGCTCAGCAACCAGCAGAAACGGATTTTGGGAAATCGTCGTTCCTTAAGTCTGGTCAGTACCTCGCCCGCAAGGCTTGAACCCATCAGAGCCATCAGAGGGGTCATTGGCATCATGTAGCGCATGAACTTTACGTCGAACGCACCAATAACCGCGAAGTAGGGCGCAACCCAGGCCAGCATGAGCATGTGGCGTGGGTCACGTCGGCGTAGGGCAACGAGCATGCTGAACGCGAAACCGGCCCACATTAAGACACCAAATGGGGGGCCAATTCCCCACAACGTAAGTTGCTGCACGTGGTAGAGATAGGGGATGGTGTCGATGTACTGGCGAGTGAATGGTAGATCGATGCCTCGTCGCACCATGTTGCTCTCGCGGCCGATGTCTTCCAGATACGTACCGATGTCGATCCAGGCGTATGGTTGAAGGATGGTGAAAACGACCAGCGTCACCCCGGCCGAGACGAACAAGAACTTAAGCGCTTGGAGAAATCTAGGAACGATCTCTGGGTTTAGACGGACCTCTTTAAGGACATGCCATGCCGCCCAAGTCAACATGGCGAGGGCTCCCGTCACTCCGAGCGCCCAGAAGACGGGCTGGCTAAAGCCAATGGCGATTCCAGCAAAGACCACTGCGGCTGTGACTAACAGGATTGGCTCCCGACGGTTCGTGGGTAGAGCCCATATCGCTGCTGCTACAGCGAAGACGAAGGCAAAGGGCAAGGCACTGAACTTGCTTGCTAGTGCCATCCCGAAGAACACAGCCGCCAAGATGAACCAACGATACGTTCCCCTCTCAGAAGCTTTGCTCAAGAAATAGAACGACGCCATGACGAAGGTCACAAGCATGAGGTCGCTTATGAAGAAGTGACTTTGTTGTATGTGGATAGCCGAAAGACCAATGATGGCGGCTCCCAGTAGCCCCAGCCAGCGACCAAAGAAACGGGTTCCGATGAAGTAAACGAGGAGCACCGTTAGCGTGTCGAAGATTGCGGAGACAATGCGGCCGTGGACCGCGAGGCTATCGATCCCAGGGTCCCCGAGGAAGGGTGGGGCCAGATACCCGGCAAACTTGAGCATGTATAAAGGCAGGGATCCATAAGGGAACCATCCTGGATTCCATGAGCTGTCGACGGAAAAGAGTGAGCCGAGGTCACTGCTGGGGAATGACATTTCGGTGACCCGAAGAAGGATCGCTCGCTCGTCAGGGTGGTAGAGGCCTCCCTGGTCCCAGTTGACCCCCCAGAGCCTGAGAAAAAGGGACAGGCCGATAAGTGCCCCGAGAAGCACCCAATGGGGCCTAGTCGCGACGGCGCTCCAGGCGCGGGGTAAGGGGTTTGGCACCAGACGCGAGACCGCTTCGCTCATAACCGGGTTATTCTAGCAGTGGGACCGAAAGAAGCTTGGTTTAACTTCTACTATCGACCCACCCAGGTTAGGCTTTAATATTTGGCTGGGATTGTGCGGGCGATGGTTCTGCTAGTGGAGCACTGAAATCGTTGGAGGAAGCCAATCGGTGAGTTGACGCCAAGCGAAGACCACGAGAGATATTTCGTGGACGTGTCGATTGACGATACTGCGGACGTGGACCTAAGCCCGACTTGGGTGCAGGAAGTGGTTTGCGCTGTCCTCGAGGAGGAAAAGGTTCCCCGTGGTACAACGGTTGACGTGTGGATAACGACTGACGAGGAGGTTCATGAACTCAACCGAAAGTATCGAGGTCAGGACAGACCGACGGATGTGCTCTCGTTTGCTTTTCGGGAAACTGACCTGTTTCCGGCTGCTCCTGATGAGGTGTCGAGTCTCGGACAGGTGGTGATATCATGCCCGCGAGCCGTAGCCCAAGCACAGAGTTACGGCCATACGGCGCAACTGGAAGTTGCTTTCCTTCTTGTTCATGGGGCCCTGCATTTGTTGGGGCATGAACATCAGGAAGAGGAAGAGGAGGATCGTATGTTCCAATTGCAGGATGTGATTTTGGCTGGGCTGGGATTGAAGGTTTAAAGCGGTCGGTAGTCCGTCGAACATATGACTGAGCAAGTCTTCTATCGCAAGTGGCGCCCCCAGGCATTTAGCGAGGTTGTCGGGCAAGAGCACGTGACCAAGACGCTGCTGAATGCATTGGCATCAGAGCGCGTTGCCCATGCGTATCTCTTTTGTGGTCCCCGGGGCACTGGCAAAACGAGCACCGGTCGGATTCTAGCCAAAGCGGTCAATTGCCTCCAGGACGGCAAGGGTGAACCCTGCAATTCCTGTGCAATGTGTGTTGACGTTTCTGAAGGCCGGGCGCTTGATTTGATTGAGATCGATGCCGCTAGCAACAGAGGCATCGACGAGATCCGAAGTCTGCGGGAAAAGGTCGGCTTCGCGCCGAATGTCGCCAGGAGCAAGGTCTATATTATTGACGAAGTTCATATGTTGACCACGCCAGCGTTTAACGCGTTGCTGAAAACGCTTGAGGAGCCTCCGCCGCATACAATTTTGGTCTTGGCGACGACAGAGGCGCATAAATTGCCCGCGACGATTATCTCCCGCTGTCAGCGCTTCGATTTGAAACGCATATCACGCGATGATGTCGTACGGCGACTCTCACAAATCTGTGAATCTGAAGCCGTGCAGGTCACTGAAGAGGCGCTTGGCCTAATTGCGCGATCATCTGGAGGTTCGTTGCGTGACGCTGAAAACATGCTCGAGCAGCTTGCAGTTGGGGTTGGTGACTCGATTGACGAAGATCTAGTTCGCGTCACATTGGGAATAGGGGATAGAGATCAGATGCGCTCGCTCGCTCACGCTGCCCTAAACCTTGATCTAGCCGAAGGGCTCAACGTGATCGAGACGGTTGTGGGGCAAGGCGTTGACCTTTCGCAATTCCAGCGGGAGCTGACGGCTTATCTGAGGGACCTGATGTTGGTTAAGGCGATGGCTGCTTCTGGTTCCGAACTCTCCGATGAAGAAAGGTCCGAGGCCCGAACAGTTTTGGCGGAAGTTAGCCTGGACCGTTTGGTCATGGCACTACGAGGGTTTGGTTCGGCTGACGTCAAAGATCCCTCTATGCTGGCTCTGCCGCTGGAGATGGCACTCCTCGACGTTGTGATTGGTTCAACGGGCCAGGATGCCTCTTTAACCCCATTAGTTAGGTCACAACCAGCACGAGGACCCGCTCCTCAACGCCGCGAGGCAAAACCGTCTGATTTCCAAACGCCCAGGGAGCCCAGTGCAGCTGTTCCTACGGACCCCGAAGCAACCACTTCTGTAACTGACGCGAACGATGGAGAACAGTTGAGTGTTCTGATAGATAGATGGAAAGAGGTGGTGGCCGCTTCCAAAGGGAAGGGCCAGAAGTTTAAGCTGGACGTTTTACTTAGAAGCGGCTCAAAACCTGTTGCGGTGCAGGATGAAACTGTCTTAGTCGGATTCACACATCAAAAATTCGTTAGCATGATGCGGGAAGAGTTGGAAAATCCGGCCAGCCGCAAATCACTAGAGGAGGCACTCGCCACGGTCTTGGGAAGTCGTTACAGGGTACAATGTGTCGTCAGTTCCCAGGAACCCAAGAACAAGGGCGGTCACCTGATCCGTGCCGCTGTCCAAGAGGCGGGAGCCAAACCAGTTGAAGGAGGAGATCCACCCCCATGATGAATAAGAACATCATGAAGCAAGCCCAGCAGCTTCAGCAGCGTATTGCTAAAGCACAGGAAGAATTAGGTTCATTGAAAGTTGAGGGAACCGTGGGTGGTGGTGTTGTGACGGCTGTTGTCAGCGGTGACCAAAAGGTACAGTCGATAAAGATTGATCCAGAGGTGGTTAACCCTGACGATGTCGAAATGCTGGAAGACCTCGTGCTTGCTGCGATTAACGAGGGGCTGGAGAGATCGCGAGAGGCGGCGTCTCAACACCTGTCTAAGGCGACGGGTGGCCTCAATATCCCCGGACTCACTTAATGGGCAAAGGACTGTAGACTTTTTCTAGTGGATTTCCTTCCTGCGGCTGCACCGATCGTTCGGCTGGTCGAAGAGTTGGGCAAGCTTCCTAGCGTCGGCCCCAAGACGGCGCAACGTCTCGCCTACCATCTCATCCGAGCTTCCAGCGAGGAGGCGTACGCCCT
>CAZUGG010000070.1:0-4013 GCA_964619905.1 uncultured Dehalococcoidia bacterium | reverse complement strand
GCGCACCTTCGTGGGGTGGGCGACAGCTCTGGGATATGCAGAGCCGCGGGTTAAGGCGGTGGTAGTGGCCGTTGCCTTATACTGAAGGCTCCAACCTTTCCGACGGAATCCCCATGCGCTTATCGCAGCACTTTGGCAAGACGCACCGAGAAGATCCTGGCGACGCCGAGTCGGAGAGCCATCGCTTGCTCCTAAGGGCCGGCATGATTGCCCCCTTAACTGCTGGCATCTACAGCATCATGCCCCTTGGCTGGCGGGCTATCCACAAAATCGTCAACATTATTCGCGAGGAGATGGATGAGGCGGGTGGGCAGGAACTACATTTGCCCGTGCTCCAACCCTCTGAGGTCTGGCAAGAGACCGGCCGGCTCGAGGCCTTTGGGCAGACCCTCTTCCAAATGAAAGCCCGTCGAGGCCGCAATCTTGTATTGGCCCCGACCCACGAAGAGGTGATCACGGATCTCGTGCGGCAGAACGTGCGCTCTTACCGCGACCTCCCGCTCAAGCTCTACCAGATCCAGACGAAATTCCGCGACGAGCCCCGACCGCGCGGCGGTCTACTGCGCGTCCGCGAGTTCGATATGAAGGACATGTATAGCTTCGACGCGGACGAGGCGGGACTCGACAAGAGCTATCGCCGACTCGTTGAGGCCTACCACAACATCTACACCCGCTGCGGCCTCCCTTCCATGGCTGTAGAAGCCGACAGTGGCGCTATCGGAGGCAAGGACTCTCACGAGTTCATCTTGCTCGCCGACCGCGGCGAGGACACGATCATCCACTGTTCCTCATGCGACTACGCAGCGAATCAAGAGCGGGCAGCCAGCGTGAAGGAGGCAGGTGGCGAGGGGGACGAAGAACTGCCCATCGAGACGATCGAGACGCCGGGCAAGGCGACTATCGCAGACGTGGCTGACTTCCTGGGAATCTCCGCACGCCAGACGCTCAAGGCCGTCTTCTATGCCGTCGACGGCCAAGTGACCTTCGTACTGGTTCGCGGTGACCTCGAGGTCAACGAAGTCAAGCTCAAGAACACATTGAAAGCAACCACCCTCCGCCTAGCCTCCCATGAAGAAGTGGCCGCGGCAGGTCTTGTAGCGGGGGCAGCATCGCCCATTGGGGTAGAAGGGGTCAAAGTTGTTGGGGATGAGTCCATCTCCAACGGAACCAACTTTGTCATCGGAGCCAACAAGCCCGGTTTCCATCACCGTAATGCCAATTCCCCCCGCGATTTCAAGGGCGACATCCTCGCCGACGTCGTCAACGCAGAGCCGGGTCACGGCTGCCCCACCTGCGGCTCCATTCTCCAGGCATCACGCGGGATCGAAGTAGGCCACGTCTTCAAGCTGGGAACCGTCTTCAGTCAAACTCTTGGGGCTGAGTTCCTCGATGCAACCGGCGGAAGCAAGCCTGTCGTAATGGGCTGTTATGGCATAGGCGTTGGCCGGTTACTGGCGGCTGCTATCGAGCAGAACCACGACGACAACGGCATCGTGTGGCCCAAGCCGATAGCCCCATACGACGTCTCGCTGATCGTGTTGGGAGCCGACCAGTCGGTTGAAGTGGGAAAGGCAGCAGACGCGCTATACGAAGAACTCGAGGCAGCGGGCGTCGAGGTACTCTACGACGACCGCGACGAGCGTCCGGGGGTCAAATTCAACGACGCCGACCTCCTCGGCATGCCAGTGCGACTTACAGTGAGCAAGCGCAACTTGGACCAGGGAGTCGTGGAGATGAAAGGACGCACCGAGAAGGAGCCCTCGCTCGTACCCCAAGCGGACGTGGTCGCAATGGTGAGCGAGGCGATCCGAGAGGACTAGGCCGACGCGGCGCCCTCAGGGCCCTATAAGGCCTAGTGTTCTTCTGCAACTACCAGCCTAGCGAACATACCGGACGCGTAGTCGCCGGGCTCGTTGCTAAGGAGCACATAGGCACCAGGGCCCAGACGAAACGTGTGGTTGTTGGAGGCTCCTGCAAACAGGTACCTGCCCTGTATATGCCCTCGTTCCTTGCCAGACGCCCCCAAGTCAACACGAGACCCTTTTAAAATCAGCTTGTCCGGATCCAGGTCCGTCTCCAGCACGATGAAATTGTGGTTAAATTCACCCTCATTCTTGACGACGAAAGTGATCTCTCCCTCTACTACAGATGGGGCATTAGTGTGGACAAAGCCCTCTGAATGGCCTTCGACACGTTCTCGCCCCATCTCAACGTCAACTTCTGTGTACTCGAACGCTTGACATGCGGTTAGGACCAACGCCCCAAAGAGGAGCACAACCGCCATTCGGAAAGGGTTCTTTAAGTGCGCCAAGGCCTACCCCAACTCAAGGAATCTTCCTTGAGTTTACACGTTCGCCAGAGAGTGTGCATCTTTTCACGAACCCTAGGGCTTCTGATGCTATACTCGCCGAGTTTTCGAGTGCCCGGCCACGAGGCCATTCCGTGGAGGACAAGCCAGATGTCCGAGACCGTACACGCTCAACGGGCTCTGAACGCACACACAATGCAGTGTGTTCCAGGCGGCAAAGTTAGGCTCATAGACGTGTGCGGGCCTGGTGATGGCGAGCCTGGCTTTCAGCTTGGCATTCGGCGACTTGCCAAACTCGTTCGAGGCAAAGACATCCAAATCGAGTGGCGGACGGAAGAGGGCGGCAACGCCGTTGCTGACGTTTACGTCGGCGGGGTGCACGTCAACGAGAAGATGCGGGCATGGGGATACAGGTGCAAATAGCCCTTTCGGCCTCATCCCCGTTTCTCTCCCGGGATACCGGCCACGTGAGATTTCCAACCCTTGTTCATGGCATCGGTCCACTTCGGCAAACCTCTGCGCATTTCCCGCAAGTCATACCTGTGTGCCCTTAGCGCACCTACAACTGCGTCACGCTCTTCAGCCCCATGGAGCTCAGCCAGGACCACTGGTCGGACATCTGCAAGCACTCTAGCCATGCCAGAAATCGCCTTGCCTCCTCCACCCTCTATATCGAGCTTGATAACCGCTGGGGTCGGGCCCCCTCGCCCAAACACATAGTCGTCCACCGAAATCGCAGGGACTTCAACGACGTCAGCATAGCCTTCTTTGCGTCCACTAGAACCCTCGATCTTCCCCATCCCGTGAAGCTCGTGAACGAGGAACCGCTCGGTGCCCGTCGCATCAGAGATTGCCATGGCCTCAACGGTCACTCGAGCACCTACCTGGTTCATCGCAATATGTTCTTCCACTCGCGTTGCATTTTCCGGCAGCGGTTCGAACGCCACGACTACGCCCTCTTTTCCCACGGCCTTGGCAAATAGCAACGCTGTATATCCGAGGTTAGCCCCGATGTCGTAGACGACGTCCCCCTTTTCGCACATCTCTTGAATCGTTGCCACGGTGTCTGGCTCATATGCCCCGAGCCAATAATACTTCTCTGCGCGAAGATCGAGCCGCATGCGAGCCCCTTTGAGCGGGCCTGCCGCAATCGCCACTTCCACAGGCCCACTGGGTGCCGCCCTATTTATAAGACTTCGCAGTACTGAGCCAAACCTTGTACGGGATAGCGCCTCAACCCTCGCTGGGGACAGCACCCGGGCGGTTGCGGAAACCAGGCTCAATACCTTAGCTCGCAAACTTGCGTCAGCCATCTTGCGAGAGCCCCTGTTCTGCAGTCAGGGCATCGGGGCTAAGGAGCATTTGGCCCGCCAATCCTCACTGCGCCCGTGGCTGCGAGCCGCTTAACCTCTTCAGCGTTCAGCGAAAGCAACTCTTCCAGCACTCCAGGGGTGTCCTCTCCGACCCACGACGGCGCACGCGCGACTTGCGCAGCCGTCCTTGAGAGTCGCACTGGGAGGGTGGGCGGCAGCACCTTTTTGCTCTCCCCCCCTGGCCCGTCGAATTGCAACTCGTTTATGGCTCCCCGAGCTTCAATCTGTGGATCATTGATCGCTTCCGGAACCGTGTATAGGGGGCATGTGATACAGATCCCCTCGAGTGCCTTAGTCCAGTCCTCAGTCGTTCGCTTTTTCATCGCTTCCGT
>CAZUGG010000069.1:0-2538 GCA_964619905.1 uncultured Dehalococcoidia bacterium | reverse complement strand
CGGCGAGATCATCCTTGAAAGGATCTCTGAAATCCTTCTATCCGCAGGCGCCACCAACGTGACGACGACCCGCAAGCACCCATCTGCTCAAGATATGGAGGCAGGGCTCCTGGACCGCATTGCCTCGAGCTCCAACGGAGTGGTGATAATCGAAGGCGACTGAGGCACATGCACGTGGCGCGGTGCGCGCGATGCAATGGTCTTCGAACGCCGAGGGGTGGCGACTGCATTCCTCTGCCCGGCTCCGTTCACCGGCATCATTCGGGCCGAGGCCCAACGATGCGGCTTCTCCGACTACGAACCTGTCACCCTCCCGGTACCGATCGTGGGACTTACCGAGGCTCAGACACTAGAAGTGATCGATCAGGTCGGACCGGAAATTGTCCGGAAGCTGCTGATTGGTAATGAAGACCTAGCAGAGCGGAAGATGCCCTGACCCCATGCTTGCAAAATGAAGGCCGGGTCATCCCTCCAGGGATTTTCCGGACTATGCCCCAGTCAAGCTGTCTTTGCGTACCAATCGATAATTTCGCTCCCGGTCGCCTGCCAGATCCCCGCCCTGCTTAGGATGTGGTCAAGGATTCTATCCAAGTGACCAATCCTAAAGGGCTGCCCAATGAGCCACGGATGGATGGTCCATGCGAGAACTCGGGGTTGACCGGCACCGTCCGCATACATCACATCAAAACCTTCGGTCACCAGCCGTTCCCAGCGGTCAATGGGGACATGGCGATTCCAATGGGCGTAGACATCGTCGAACTCCAGCATGATGGGCAGGGAGAACATGGAGGCACTGGGGACATTAATCGGGTAGGGCTGCTCGTCGTTAGGCCAGTCGCAGAGGTATCGAATCCCCTCATCGGCAAGAATAGCTGGGGTCCGAGCGCTCTCCCCATACTCCGACCCCCACCATCCTAAGGGACGACTGCCAGTGTTACGCTCGATAGTATCTAGAACACCTTTGATGTGCGCTCGCTCTTCTTCTTCGGTCATCTTGCTGGTGATGACCTGCGTCAAAGCTTGCCCGTGGCCAATGATTTCCCAATCCCGACTTTTGCATTCTGATATTACATCTGGGTAGTGCTCGGCTATGGAGGCATCCATTGCCGCGGTGGCCTTTATGCCGTACTTATCAAGCACCTCCAAGACTCTAAACAGACCAACCCGATTGCCATATTCTCGATGTGAATAGTTCGCGAGGTCGGGGAAGGGGCGCCTACCCAAGTAGCCCCCCGGCACGTCTGCGGGGACAAACGCACCTTCCTTGAACTGGAATTCGTAGTGCTCTAAAGCCACAATCAAACAAAAAGCGATACGTGCATCTTTGGGCCACTTCAACGGCTTTCGTGTGACAATCGGCGACCAAGCGTAATAATCCTGGTCCATTCCTAGCTTTCGCATGCCGGGCATCGAAGCGCCTCCTTGATCTTTTTGATCGGATTTATAGAGTGCGCGTGGCCTTGCGCCGTTCAATATGGGCTACGGCCTCGTCGTAGTAGTGCTCTACGTAATAGTCGGCGATGTCGTCTGCCGTCGTCTGCCAAATCTGATCGTGCGACAGAACATAGGAGAGGATGTCGTCCAGGTACTTGATGCGGTGGGGCTGGCCGATCTGGTACGGATGGAGTGCGATACACATGACCTGGCCATTGGTAGCTCCTTCCGAGTAAAGCCGATCGAACTGTCGCTTGCACATCGATGCAAAGTCGTCTGCCTCCCAAGCCGAGCGGGCCGCAAAGTAGGGCGCATCGTTCAACTCGATAGAGTAGGGGAGTGTGATCAACTTGCCCGACTTTACCTTCAAAGGGAAAGGCTGGTCATCGTGAAACCAGTCTGTGTGATATATGAGGCCTGCCTCAGCCATGAGGTCAGGAGTTCTAACAGTCGTAGACAATGAGGGGCCCAACATCCCCTTGAGAGGCTTGCCCGTGTGTTTCATCAAGGTGTCACGGCAGTCACGGTAGAATTCTCGTTCTTGATCCTCCGTGTAGTCGTTGAGGTATGTGGTGTTGTAAATGCCGTGAGTCATATAGTCCCAATCACGATCTACCATAGCGTCCCGAATCTCAGGAAAGTGTTCTAGTACAGCCTCGTTTAAAGAAGCTGTGCACCGGATTCCATGTTTGTCGGTGACCTCCAGCATGCGCCAGAACCCAACACGATTCCCGTAGTCTCGCTGAGCATAGGACATCACATCGGGGGCTGGGGTTCGTGGCCAAGGATTGCGGAAATCGTTCTCGGGCGGTAGATATTCGTAGTGTTCGATGTTTGGTGCAACCCAAAATGCAACTCGAGCATTGTCAGGCCATTTAATGACCGGCCGATCGTTCAGCGGGACATAGTCGAAACGATCTGGTGGAAGCGCCATGACCGGCCTCCTAGTGTGAGCCCTATTGGGGATCCCAACGGAAGAAACGCAGCGCAACGAGCAAGGAGCCGAAACCCCAGGACCCGAGAACAATAAGGTTCCCCACATCGAGGCCAACGCCAGTGGTTCCAGTGGCGTAAAGCGACTGGAATCCGTTGACTAGCGGCTCC
>CAZUGG010000068.1:0-10672 GCA_964619905.1 uncultured Dehalococcoidia bacterium | reverse complement strand
CGAGGCTGGTGAGCATGCGGGGGCCGCCGGCTCCCGCGAGCAGCCAGGTGAGATCGGCGATTCTTACGTTATCGAGAGCAAAGGGCATAGCAGCTGTCCGTTGGCGCTAGTTTAGCGTGGCTCGAGGCTATCGTGTACCTCACCGCTGCCGTCGAGGGGGGTTACTTCGGGACTTCTTTTGCCCAAGAATCCGAGTCCGTGGGAGTCTCATAATCATCGGGTGAATAGACACATCCAGGACGGGGCGTCATGAGCTCCTCGCGACGATGGGTGGTGAATTCGCGAGTGTGGCGTTCCCAAACCAAGAGTCGGTCATCGGCTTCGTGCTCGTCACTCAGGCCCCGAGCGGCGGCCCGGCAGCCCTGCATATGTGCATGGGCGTCAACAGTCGTGGCCCAGATGGTGACGACCTCAGTATCGTTCATCAAGACTTCGTAAAGTCCGGTGGCAACGTGGCCATACTCTCTAAGTAGTGGGAGACGCTCCTCGCGAACCGCCGCGAGATATTCGGGTCCGGAGCCGGGTCGAACTTGTGTTAATTCGTTGACGAACAGAGACCCTTTGACGCCGCGATCGCGGATCTCATCTGTTGTCGGACTGCCCTCCACGCCGACACAAATACGGTCGAAGCCTCCCGATCGCCACTTTGCAGCTTCATCCCACCAACCTTCGTAAAAAGCCTTGCGGCGTTTGAGATTAAGCCTGTCAATATTTAGGCGAAAGCCTTCCCACCCCCCCGGTATATCCCAGATGTTGATGACTTGGGGCCACCGACCTGTCATGCCAATGGTATAGAAGGTGCCTTGAAGTTTTGTCATGCCGGGCATCGCCTCGGTGGGATCGGCTTTGAGGTGCTCCATGTACTCGTATGCACCCTGACCGAGCACGTCGACGTGCTCGTAAAGATAGAGGGGACGTTGCATGGCATCTCTCCTTAGAACTTACGGAACTGCAAAGGTGCCCGATGTTGCGAACCCGCATCCGCTGTCGACTTCGATCGGTGGGGCAAGACGCACATCAACGCTCGTTGCTAAGCAAGTGCGTCGATGATTTTGTCACCGAACTTTCCTGCGGCCTCAGCGAGTTCCGTCGTCGACTCGCCAGGCAGACCGATGGTCATGTAGGTGACTCCAACCTCGGCGAGGTCGTTGATGCTGTTTAGGAGGCGGCTATGATCGAAAGAGGGGTTATTGAACATGCGTGTACCCCTTGCCCCATAGGAGATATCGAGTGGCTCTTTGCGCCCGACCTTCTCGGCGTGATCGTTAGCGTAAGCGATGAGGTTTTGCAGGTCGTTGGTGTCCTCTATCGGTGCCGAACGACGTATGTCGGCGAATTGTTTCGGGTTGTGCATTGGTATCCAGCCATCACAGAGTTCTACTGCGCGCCGGATGGCTCGCTTGGCGTTACCTCCAACCCACAGCGGAGGATGTGGCTTCTGGATAGGCTGGGGCAGCATCGTATGCCCGTGTACTGCGTACCCAGGGCCCTCCAACTCCAGCCCTGGGGTGGTCCAGGCTGCCTTCATAGCATTGATGGCGTCGTCGCAAAGGTCGTTCCTGTTCGCGAAGTCGGCGCCGAGGGCATGGAACTCCTTCTCTAGGTAACCCGCTGCGAGCCCCAAAATCACGCGTCCGCCCGAGAGTACGTCGAGACTCGTAACTGATTTGGCGGAGAGAAAGGGGTTGCGATAGGGCAAGACGAAAATGTTGGTCATCAGCCGAAGCGTCGTTGTAGCCGCAGCGGCAGCGGAGAGAGGGACGAACGGGTCCAATGCGTGGTGTCCACCCTGCGCCATCCAATCGTCTGCAGGGAATGGATGGTCGGTCACGTGGACTGCATCGAAACCTGCCTTTTCGGCAGCTCGGGCGACTGTTGCAATGCTATCCGCCCGCACGAACTCGTTGCCTAGATCGACCCGCTCTGTGTGAAGCCCGAGTGAGAACTTCATACTCTCTCCTTGCCCGCCCGTGCTGCACATTCGAAGCGAGGTATCGAGGGCTGGGCAGCGCGACTATAGACGGCGTACTGAGGGGAGTCAACGCTTAAAATGAGCCGCGAGACGCTCATCACTTAGATGTAGCGGAAGTCGTTCCTGCGGCACCCGCTTACAGGTACCATCCCACCTTGGATTGTTCCTAAGCGCGAGCTGGCGCCTGTCACGTGCTGGATTGGGCCGAGAAGATTAGCAATTGAGCTACAAAGGCAATGCTCTGGTAGCGTCTTCGATTAGGTCTAGTAGCGGGCCAGGATAAATGCCCAAAAAGACCACTGCGGCTATCAGCCCAGCGAGTATCACGCGCATGGATATGTCGAGTCGTAGGGGAGTAGGGTCGGCCGGCTCGTTCAGGTACATGCGCTTGATAACCATTAAGTAGTAGTACAACGAGATTAGGCTGGCGGTCGCTGCGACAATCACGAGCCACAACAAGCCTTCATCCGCGACTGCGGTAAAGAGGTAGAATTTCGTGGCGAACCCAGAGAAGATTGGCAATCCTGCTAGCGAGAAGAAAGCGATACTAATCACGAATGCCAGGAATGGCTGACTCCTTCCTAACCCGCCATACTCATCGATCATCTTGTGTCCCGTCATGTTCTGGTATGCGATGACGGCGGTGAACACGGCAAAGTTTGTTGCCGAATAGCCGACTAGATGAAAAATAAGGCCATTTGACGCTAATGGCGTCAAGGCGACGATGCCTAGCAGGAGATACCCTGCCTGGCCGATGCTCGAATATGCGAGCATTCGTTTAATGTTCACCTGAGCGATCGCGACGAGGTTACCCAACAGCATAGTCATCACCGCCATTGCGGCGACTATGGCTCGCCACTCGTCGATGGCTGGAGCGAAAGCGCTCGCGAACATGCGCAACATCAGGGCGAAGGCCGCAGCCTTCGCCGCTGTGGATAGATAGGCGGTTACCGGAGTCGGTGCACCTTCGTAGACATCGGGTGCCCACATGTGAAATGGTACCGCGGTGACCTTGAAACCCAGTCCAACGACCACAAGTACTAAACCGGCGAGGAAGGCGATTGGGATGTCTTCGACACTACTGAGCTCTGTCGAGATCTCGGTGAACACGGTAGTGCCCACTGACCCGTAGATTAGACTCACGCCGTAGAGGAGTAGTGCCGACGAAAAGGCGCCGGCCAAGATGTACTTGATTCCCGCCTCGATTGACCGCCTCTGGTGGGTTGCATACCCCGCGAGCACGTAAAGGGTAAAGCTGAACAGTTCGAGGGCAATGTAAGCGGTCAAGATTTCGCCGGCCGAGACCATAACCATCATCGCTAGCACAGAGAAGAGCAGGATTCCGTAGAACTCTCCGTGGCTCTGCAGATTGCGGTTCACGTACTCTGCAGAGGCGACGACCATGACGCCGGCGATGGCCATCAGGAAAAACTTGAAGAAGATGGCAAAATTGTCGAGATAGAAGAGACCGCCGTAGAGCACCTCCGATTCGCCCACGACAGTAAAGGTTGACCCCTTGGCTGTTCCGATGCCCGCCAGAGACAGCCATGGCAGCCACTGCTTGCGATCACGCGGCAGAAATAGGTCGATGGCTATCACCAGCAAAGCCGCGCCTGCCATGATGAACTCCGGAATAAAAAGGGCGTAGTCGATAGTCATAAAGCTTGGAGAATCCGTTCTACGAGTGGCTGTACCGAGCTGTTGATTGCATCCAAGAACGGTCTAGGGAACACGCCGACGAGCACTAGAATCCCGGCGAGCAAACCCCCAACGAAGTGTTCACGCGGGTCGGCGTCCTTGAGATCAGCCCACTGCTCGTCAGCAGGCCCGAAGAAGCTCCTTGCGGCGAGGCGCAGGATATAGACAGCGGTTAACATCGCCGCGATCACTCCGAGAACGCCAACGACAGGGAACGTGCGGAAGGCGCCGATGAAGACGAGGACTTCGGCAACGAAACCACTCAACCCCGGAAGCCCCAACGACGCCAATCCGGCAATCATGAAGAAGAAGACCACAGTCGGCATACGCTTGGCGAGGCCACTCAGTTTTGTAATGTCTCGTGTGTGGGCTTGTTGGTAAATCACACCAACCATGGCAAAGAAAAGAGCGGTCATGATGCCGTGAGAGAACATCTGAAGCACTGCGCCGGTAACTCCAACTGCGTCAATAGTGGCAAGCCCGATCAGCACGAGTCCCATATGCCCCACGCTGGAGTAGCCGATCACGAACTTTAGATCGCGTTGAGACATTGCTGAGAGTGCGCCGTACACGACGTTCACCGTCGCAAGGGATATCAAAGGGATTTGCCACCAGTCCAATCCTTCAGGAAGCAAAGTCATGCCTAAACGGATGATCCCATATGCTCCTAGCTTCATGAGGACGCCGGCATGTAGCATGCTCACTGCTGTGGGTGCTGCTACGTGTCCATCCGGCGACCATGTGTGGAATGGCCACAATCCAGCGAGCACTCCGAAGCCGATCATCAGTAGGGGAAAGAAGATCTGCTGGAAGTCTTGCGCGAATTGGACCTCTTGCAGCGCTAGCAGGTTGAACGACCCGATGTCGGCCTCGACGTAGATCGCGATGATGGCTACCCAGACCAAAACGCTGCCCGCCACGAGGTAGAGAACGAGTTTTAGAGCGCCGTACTCTTTATTGGTGCTGCCCCAGGCTGCGATAAGCAGGTACATTGGGAGTACGGCGAGTTCATAGAAGAAGAAAAGGAAAAAGATGTCTAGTGAGATGAAGGTGCCATAGACGCCAGTGACTAGGGTCATAAACAGGACGAAGTACTCTTTAGTCCGGTCCTCGATCTTCCAGGAGATTAGAGTTCCCGTGAACGCCACTATCCCGGTAAGTAGGATCATCAGTGTCGAGATTCCGTCGACGCCCCAATGGACCGTGATTCCCAAGCTCTCGACCCAGTCCCACTGCTGTTGGAATTGATAGCCGCCGATGTTGTAGTCGTAGTCGACGAACGTAAAGATGGAAAAGCCGAGCATAGCCAGGGAGAAAAGTAGGCTAAGGGACCTAATCGCTAATGGCCGCGACGAAGGAGTCAGCAAGGTCAGGACAACGGCGCCTGCTGGTAGCGCAACCAAAATCGTTAGTAGGGCTTCGTCCAGGGCAGGCTCCTAGTTGACCGCGACCATGATCAGAATCGCGAGGGTTGCTGTCACAGCAATGGTGAGGATGTACGTGCCAATCACACCTGTTTCGTGGTACCGCAATGTGCGCCCCACGAAGGCCGTAAATTTGCCTGGGCCGTCCACGCCTTTGTCGTTCACCACTCGTTGGTCGAACAGCGCGATGGATCTTGAGACAACGAGGACCACGTTATTCACAATCCACTGATACAAGTCATCCAGGTAA
Organism: uncultured Dehalococcoidia bacterium; assembly: GCA_964619905.1. Lineage (GTDB taxonomy): Bacteria > Chloroflexota > Dehalococcoidia > SHYB01 > SHYB01 > DAOUKH01. The sequence goes on along the minus strand of CAZUGG010000068.1, from coordinate 5,328 downwards.
AACTTATTGGCGGCGAAGGCGTACAGCCGTGGATAACGACTTTCAACGATCGAGGGCGTTAGCCTGCTGCGGCGGTAATACATCCGCCATCCCAAGATAAGCAGCCCATACGAGATGACAAGCGATGGCCAGAAGATCTCTGGCACGATCTTGTATTCGTGGGAGCCGCCTGGGGGGAGATGTAAGAATTCGGCAAATCCCCCGAAGTTTCCCCAGTTGAGTGCGAGCACGCCGAGGCCGACGGTGGGTAGGCCCAACGCGGCCATTGGCGCTAGCATCGTGGGCGTGGCCTCGTGCGCATTGCGTGCTTCTTCGGACCGTGACTCGCCTAGGAAGACCATCAGCACCATTCGAACGACATAAAGCGCGGTCATTCCAGACGCTGCCAAGCCAGCTGCCACGAGCCAACCGTTGCGTTCGTCAAGCACCCCGACGAGAATTTCGTCCTTGCTGAAGAAGCCGCTCATAGGGAATAGTCCTATGAGGGAGAAGCTTCCTAACAGGAAGAGGACGTAAGTGATCGGCATGACACGTCGAAGGCCGCCCATCTTGCGCATATCGAGTTCGCCGTTCATCGCGTGCATCACCGTACCCGCACCGAGGAACAGCAGTGCTTTGAAGAATCCATGGGTGAGCAGGTGGAAGATGCCCGCACCGAAACTTAGAGATCCCATTGCCAGCACCATCAGGCCTAGCTGGCTCATGGTGGAGTAGGCCAACACACGCTTAAGGTCGTTTTGGGTGAGGGCTAAGAAGGCGCCCACAAATGCCGTGACCAGGCCTACGGCTGTTACGCTGTCGAGCACGCCTGGTGTGTGCACGAGCATGGGCGACAACCGGGCTAGAAAGTAGATTCCGGCGACGACCAGGGTCGCTGCGTGAATTAGGGCGCTTACTGGGCTTGGTCCCTCCATTGCGTCGGGAAGCCACACGTGGAATGGGAACTGAGCTGCCTTGCCTGCGATGCCGATGAAGATCAAGGCTGCGGAGAGGTTCAAGTTTGATTTGCTGATCTCGCCGGCATCTGCCTGAGCAAAGATCTCGCTCATCTCGAATGTTCCGGTGGCAGTGAAGAGTACTAGTATGCCGATGAGAAGGGCGACATCACCGATGCGGGTTACGATGAAGGCTTTTTTTGCAGCTTCCGCGGCCGAACGCCTCTCCGAATAGAAGCCGATGAGGAGATAGGAGCACAACCCGATGAGCTCCCAGAGCACGTAGAAGACGAGAAGGTTGTCGACGAGGACTAGCCCCAACATCGATGCTGCGAAGAGAGACATCATTGCGAAGAACCAACCGAATCTGGGGTCTCCACGCATGTAGCCAAGAGAGTAGATCTGCACTGCCAACGAGACGGTTGTGACCAGGCCGATCATCACCAGGGCGAGCTCGTCGATGGTCATGCCGAGCGAGATACTTATGTCGCCCGCCTCAAACCAAAACCGCTCGAAACTTCGCCCTCCATCAGTGACGACGTCAGACATGAAGAACCAGAAAAGGGCGAAGCAGGTCGCGATGGACGCTATAGCAATCGGCGCGCCTCTCAGAGGCGTATAGCGGCCCAGGAATAGGATGGAGGCGAAGGCTCCACCGCAGAGCGCTGGTAGAAGCCAGGCCCATTCAATACCCATGCTGTTTCCTCTAGAGTCTCGTGAAGATTCCTAAGCGAGCCGAGGCACCGTGCCGTCCATGATCGTCACCAACGCATGAGGTTCACCTCGTCTACGTTGACGGACGAACGACTCCTGTACAGTCGCAAGATAAAGGCCATCGCGAGGCCGACTTCCGCTGCCGCGACTGTTGTGACGAAGATTGCGAAGATAATTCCGACGATGAGGTCTGGGTCAAGGTAGACTGCAAACGCTATCAAGTTGATGTTCACTGCATTGAGCATCAACTCAAGTGCGAGGAGGATCATGATTGCGTTGCGCCTGGCCAACACGCCGAAGACGCCAAGAGAGAAGAGAATCGAGCTCACCACGAGGATATGCTCGAGGCCAATCATGAGTTGTCTCCAGGGCGCTTGTCACTAGGGCGTGCGAGCACGATCGCGCCTATGAGGGCGACGAGCAGTAGTAGCGAGGCGAGCTCAAAAGGGACCGCCCATCGTGTAAAGAGTTCCGATCCGAGTTCCGTTAAACCAACAACCTGGCGGTCTACCGGATCAGGCCACGAGTTCTTGAGCACGGTGGCGATGAGCACGGCCAGCATCCCCGATCCAGCGACGAATGCGATTGGTTTTTGTCTGCTGTCCAGGTTCCCCGCTTCGCCTGATTGCCTGGTTAACATCAACGCAAATAGGACTACGACGATAACCGCCCCACCATAGATGAGGATTTGTACTAGAGCGAGGAAGGGCGAGAAGATCAGGATGTAGATGCCAGCTACGGCGAGGAGACTCAAAAGTAGGAAGAGAGCCGCATACACCACGTTTGGAGTGATGACGGTACCGATCCCGCCCGCTATAGCGATTGTCGAGATCGCGAAGAACATGGCCAGCTCGGCGCTCACTCGCTGGTCTCTTTTGCTTCTTTGGGGATGCCGGGGGTGACCTTAATCCCAGCACGGGATTGGTAGTCCCGTCCCATGCGCAAGAGTGCTGATTTGGCCGTAATGAGCCCGCCTCTCGTGATGTCGGCCTCCTCATGGTAATCAGTCATGGAGATGGCTTCGAAGTTGCAGACTTCTACGCAGATGCCGCAGAGGATGCACCGTTCTAGGCGGATCTCGAAGACATCAACCATCTTCTTCCGGGAACTCTTTCCCTCCGCGTGAAGCGGGTTGTCCTTCATCGAGACAGTCATACAGTCCGTGGGGCAGTAGCGCTCACAGACCTTGCAGCCTACACAAGCTGGCTCGTCTACGACGTCGTCCCAGAGAAGCGCGGGAAAGCCAAGGTTACGGGGAGACAGCGGAATGTGTTGACCACCGCGTGCGTTAGAAGGTTGGGGTCCCGCGGTAGGGCTTCCCGGGTACTGGACCGTTACGGGCTTCCGAGCCATTGTCAGCAGCGTGACGCCGAGTCCCTTGAGGAAGCCGATCATCTAAGCGGTCTGCTCCCGTCCGACGATGCGCCCCTGCTCCACCCGGACTCTCGTTGTCCTGGGCCGCAGGACTTGGCTGCGACGCCGGTGGTAGTAAAGAGCGGCGCTGGCGGCGAGTACCGCCAGCGACAGAACGACTATAACCCAATCAGGCCAATCGTAGAACAGATAGAGCCCAGTCAAAACAATGTTCGCAAATGCCAGAGGGAGGAGTAGCTTCCAAGCTAAGGCCATTAGTTGGTCGATCCGGAGTCGTGGGATGCTAGCTCGAATCCAGAAAATTACGAATGTGACGCCGACGACTTTGACTAGCATCCAGAGGGCATGAACCAAATCCTCGGTCCAGCCGGATGAGGGGGCTGGGCCGCGCCAACCCCCAAGAAAGAGGAGTGTCGCCAGGACGGCTATAGCCAGGGTGTTGGCATATTCGGCGAAGAAGAACATTGACCAGCGAATGCCGCTGTATTCGATTAAGGGTCCGCCCATGAGTTCTGATTCGGCGACTGGGATGTCGAATGGGGTGCGTCCAACTTCGGCTAAGCCCGCGAGGAGAAAGAGTGTGAAGGCAACCGGTTGCAAAACGATAAACCAGGTGCCGGTCTGGGCTAAGACGATCCCGGTGAGGTCCGTTGTTCCTGCTATCATCACAACGCTGATAACGGACACGATTAGAGGAAGTTCGTAGCTAATGAGCTGCGCGGCAGAGCGGGCCGCCCCGAGCATTGCGTACTTGTTAAACGATGCCCAACCAGCCATGAGCAGTCCCGTAACGGAGACCCCCGAAACAGCTATGAAGTAGAAAGCCCCCAATTCAAGATTGCGTATGACCAGATCTCGAGTGAAGGGCACCGTGACCCACAGCATGAATGCCGGTACGAAGACTACCATTGGTGCCAGCCAGAACGACACTTTATCTGACCTACCGGGAAGCAGGTCCTCCTTGGAGAGGAGTTTTAGTGCATCTGCGATGGGTTGCAGAATACCGAAGGGCCCAGTCCTCATTGGCCCTATGCGTTGCTGGATGCGCGCGAGAGCCTTACGTTCGGCGTAGGTCATTACGAGCACGGCGACGCTGATGAAGCCGATAAAGAGGACGACAGAACCTGCCAGGGTGGCGACATTGCTCCAACTCATCGATCGACCTCGCCTAGAACGATATCCAAGGAACCTAGGATCACGACTGCATCGGCGATATAAGCCCCGACGGTCATGTCCCTAAGAGCCATGAGGTTGGCGAAGGAAGGAGCCCTAATCTTTACCCGGTAAGGGGAGGTGCCCCCCTTGCTAATGAGGTGAACTCCGAAGTCGCCGCGCGGGTTCTCGCCGCGAGCGTAGGCCTCTCCGATGGGCGGCTTAACGAAGCCGAACTTTGCCACGGGGGTCTGAATCGGACCGTCTTCGAGCATCTTCAGCGCCTGGTCGATAATGACGATCGACTGTCGCATCTCTTCCATGCGCACCCAGTAGCGGTCCCAACAGTCGCCGTTCGCGCCAAGTGGAATCTCGAAATTGAACCGGTCGTAAAGCTGGTAGGGCTCATCAATCCTTACATCATGGAGAACGCCGCTTCCTCTGAGTGTGGGCCCGCTAAGGCCCCAGTCGACGGCGTCAGGGCCCTTGATGACGCCCACGTTCCGTGTGCGTTCCATCATTATCTCGCTATATGTCAGGAGTCGGTCGGCCTCATCGATGGCGCGTTTCACCTGGTCTAGTGTGACCTCGACGCGTTCAGGAAAGCCCTCGGGTAAGTCCTGTGCGACACCGCCAACGCGGATGAAGCTGTGCATCATCCTGGCGCCACTTACACTTTCGAAGATCTGCTGGATTTCCTCGCGTTCGCGAAAGCCATACATGAAAGCGGTTCCGAAGATGCCAACATCTGTGCCGAATGCTCCGTAGAAGAGCATGTGACTTGATATTCGGTTTAATTCACACAGCACCACACGGATTAATTGGGCACGCTCGGGCGCCTCAATGCCCATGAGCTTCTCTGTCGCCATGCAGAAAACGAGCTCGCTGTTGAAGTTCGCTACATAGTCGAGGCGGTCGAAAAGCGTGATGATCTGCCTATAGTTCTCGCGCTCACAGAGCTTTTCAGAGCCACGGTGCAGATAGCCGATCACTGGCTCCGCCTCGACTATCTGTTCACCCTCGACGGTCAAGACTATACGGAAGACCCCGTGAGTGCTGGGGTGCTGGGGCCCCATATTAAGCAGCATGTCGACGCATTCGAGCCCCTGGTCGGGGGCTAGCTCCACTTCTAGCAGGCGGCTATTCGCCTTCG
>CAZUGG010000067.1:0-6229 GCA_964619905.1 uncultured Dehalococcoidia bacterium | reverse complement strand
ATGTTTTTGATTGCGCTAGTCGCGATCGTTTTCTTCTTTTTCCTCCCGTCTCGCGACTCGGCTAAAGAGCTTGAGATCAGTCAAGTTGTTGAGCGAGCCCAAGTTGGTGAGATCTCTGAGATCGAGGTGGAAGGGGACAAGCTCACCGTTCGTACTGTTGCAGGAGAGGAATTCGAGTCTCGAAAAGAGGCGAGTACGTCGATTCTGGATCTCTTGCGTGAAGCCGGTGTGGCCACGGGATCTAGCGGAGTCCAAGTCACGATCAAGGACACTGGATTCAATTTTGGTGGGCTTCTCTTATCATTTTTGCCGTTGATTCTTTTTGGCGCTCTCTTGATCTACCTCTTCCGGCGAACCCGAGGCAGTCTCAATCAGACGATGAACTTTAGTCGTAGTCAGGCACGGCAGGTTTCCGAAGACCGTCCGACCATTACTTTTGAAGACGTTGCTGGGGTAGATGAAGCAAAGGTGGAGCTGGCCGAGATAGTCGAGTTCCTCAAAGACCAAGAGAAGTTTGCACGTGTTGGTGCTCGGATTCCGCGAGGTGTCCTACTAGTCGGGCCGCCAGGTACGGGTAAGACTTTAATCAGCAAGGCTGTTGCCGGTGAGGCGGGAGTAGCTTTTTTCTCCATCAGCGGTAGTGAGTTTGTTGAGATGTTCGTGGGTGTTGGGGCCAGCCGTGTTCGAGACTTGTTTCGGCGAGCCAAAGAGCAAGCACCGGCGATCTTATTCGTCGACGAGATCGACGCCGTCGGTCGTCACAGGGGTGCCGGTGTGGGTGGTGGCAACGATGAACGAGAACAAACGCTGAACCAAATTCTTGTTGAGATGGATGGCTTCGATGAGCGGACCAATATAATTGTCATTGCAGCCACGAACCGACCCGATGTTCTTGACCCGGCCCTGCTGCGACCCGGCCGTTTCGATAGACGCGTTGTCCTCGACCTTCCTGATGTGACAGGACGTGAGGCGATATTAGGGGTTCACCTTAAAGGAAAGCCTCTCGATGAGACCGTGGACGTGTCCACGGTGGCTAAACAGACCTCAGGCTTCAGCGGGGCGGACCTCGCGAATCTGGTCAACGAGGCGGCCATTCTGGCTGCTCGGGAGAACAAAGACAAGATTGGGATCGATGAGTTCGATGAGTCCGTGGACCGTGTCATGGCTGGTCCAGCGCGGCGCAGTAAAAAAGTTTCCGACAAAGAGAAGGAAATTGTTGCCTATCACGAGGCAGGACATGCCCTGGTTGCAGCGAATGTGCCGGAGGCTGATCCCGTACACAAAATAACCATAGTGGCAAGGGGAGCTATGGGTGGTTACACTCGATTCCTTCCAGAAGAGGACCGGGGTCTATTAAGTAAAGGGCAGTTCGAGGCTGCAATGGCCGTTTCAATGGGGGGCAAGACCGCTGAGGAACTAGTCTTCGGAGAGGCCACCACAGGGGCTTCAAACGACCTGAAACAAGCATCTAACGTCGCTCGTCGTATGGTTACGGAGTTTGGCATGAGCGAGGAACTTGGCCCCCGGTCCTTTGATCAGAACGAAGGGTTGGTCTTTCTGGGGAAAGAATTGACCCAGGGCCGGAACTATAGTGACGCCATCGCCGAGAAGATTGATTCGGAGATAGGCAAGTTGCTCGAGAAGAGCAAGGCGACGGCAATGCGCATTCTCACCGAGAACCGCGATTGTCTGGATCGCTTGGCGAATCGGCTGATCGAGGTCGAAACATTGGACGGTGATCAGCTTAATACGTTACTCAAAGGCGACCAATCGGAACCGACTGTTGCCCCGGCGTAGCGACGCCGCCACTTCCAATTTCCAGTTCGACTTCGCTTCTCAGATTCCACAACCGCATGCTAGGGTTGTGGGCGTTGGGCACCGCTTCCACCCTACTCTTTAGTAACGTGGACTCCTTAGTGCAGCAATGGCCTCGGGTGATTATTCACGCTGATTTGGATGCGTTTTACGCATCCGTTGAACAGCTGGATGACCCGCAGCTTCGTGGTAAGCCAGTATTAGTTGGCGGATCGCCGGAGCAACGAGGTGTTGTAGCGGCTTGCTCCTATGAGGCACGGGGCTTCGGTATCCGGTCTGCTATGCCCATGCGTACTGCTCTGGCCCGCTGCCCAGATGCGATATTAGTTCCGCCACGTTTCGTGCGATATTCTGAGATTTCGAAACAGGTCATGGGAATCTTTAGGCGGGTGGCGACTGTTATCGAACCGGCCTCACTAGATGAGGCCTATTTGGATGTTACCGCGGCTGCCTGGGCTTCTAGTCCAAGGACGGTGGGGAACCGATTGAAAATGGATGTAAAGCAGGGGACGGGTCTTAGAGTCTCGGTTGGGATGGCGACGTCCAAATCCGTCGCTAAGATTGCGAGTGATCAAGATAAGCCCGATGGGTTCTGCATAGTCCCTCCGGATTCAGAGCGTGGCTTCTTGGCTCCCCTGCCTGTGAAAAAGCTTACCGGCATTGGTCCGAAGACCAGCGCACTGTTGATAAGCGCAGGCGTGGATACGCTCGGAGACCTTGCGGGCAAACCCGATTTTTGGCTAGAGAAGCGAATTGGCAAGCGTGGATTAGAGCTTGCTCGACACGCGCGGGGTGAGGATTACAGGGAGGTGGCGCCTCGGAGCGGTGCCAAGTCGGTCAGTGTAGAGACGACATTCCCTCGAGACATAGGGGATGCTGAGTTGCTTCTTGGGGCAACTGCCAGCCTTAGCGGACGCCTGGCCACGCGTATGGAGAAACACCAGCAGTGGGGTCGGACGGTTACGATCAAGCTGAGACTTGCTGACTTCACGACGTTCACAAGAAGTGCCACGCAAGCAATGCCTTTGAGGGGGCGGGAAGACTTAGAGAAGATTGCGAAGGACTTGGTCCGTGCTGAACTTGAGCCCGAGAGACGCTTCAGGCTTGTCGGGATTAGCGTCTCTAGCTTTGCGGAGGACACACCTCAGCTTGCTCTACTCTAGGAAGAGTAGGTCACTGGTTGAAAGATTGGTCTGCGTACCGCCTGATGTTTGCGATCGCGATGGTGTTCCGCAGTATGCTGGTCTCGAAAGTCATGTCTATGATTGAGCAGTTCCCTATGCGGGCGTCGGGACCCTTAGCCGCGCAGGTCCTGACTAGGTGGAACTGAAGTCTTCGTCGAGTTCCTTCAGGAAACGCTCTACTTCTGGAGCCAGGGGGGTCTCTTCTGGGGTTGGCTCCTGGCTGGGCTTAGAGTCGTAGTGTCGCTCTAATTGCTTGACTACTTCTTTGAGCCGTGGATTGGAGTCAAGAGCCTGGGTGATCTCATCGTACTGAGCCTTGCCCTTTTTATGGTCGACAAGGTTGTCTGGCAGAGAGTAGAGAACGCTCAAAGACTCCAGGAGTCGGGCTGCTCCACTGTAGTCCTCTTCTAGTTGAACATATTGCGGCAGGTGCACAATCATGCTCGCTGTTTCCATCTGATGCTCGACAGCGAATCGGTTGGCGATGTACATGATGGTGGTCGGTCCTTCGTAGGTGCTTTCCTCCACTTTGGCTGCTTTTACTTGCTGTTCCGATTCTGGTCCTTGCACGGACCCGGTGACCATGAGCGGTCGGGTGTGTGGGACGGCGTCGTACATAGATCCGATGAGCGAATAACGCTTCACCTGCATGCTCCGAAGCACCTCGGTAACTCCTTCGGCGAAATCCTCGCCGAATGCATGGGGTTCTAGAAGGTGAAATAGCATCAGGTCCCGTGCACCGTCTCTCTTGCATGCGTGGATGAAACTATTGGGAATAGTGACATCTCGAATGCCCTCTTGCATAGAGATTACAGGCCGGTAACGGGTGAAGTCGTAGAAGTTGCCTGGCCGCGCCAACTTACCTATTTCCACTGCGTCAAGATGCCGTTCGAGTCGAGACATGACGATTGTTCCGACGTTTCCTACGTCCACCCACGGCCGAAGCATTACAAGGGCATGAGGCTCGTCCAACTGTGGGAGTGGGTCGGTCATCTCGAAAGGGCCGATACGCATTGGCCCATCTTGTCAGCCGGGGTTGCTCATTGCAAGCCCGCTATAATGCGCCCGCCGTAGGACGTTGAGCCGGAGGGAGCGAAATGGAAATCAAGGGGATTGCTGTTGGGTTCATCGACGTTCCTCAGGAACACACCAAGGACTACAATTACTGGTATGACTTCGATCACTTGCCAGAGAATCTTGCGCTTCCTGAAATTTGTGGCGCTCGGCGCTACGTTGCTACACCTGATTGTAAAGCGGTGCGTGACGGTAGCTTTGGGCCGCTTGGTGAAGGAAGAGGTACCTACTTCACCAGCTATCTTCTTAACACTGATGATTTAGACCAAGCGGGCGAAAGTTGGCATGAGCTTGGGTCCGCGCTGAGAAAAAAGAAGCGCTTCTTTCGGCACGGTTCTGTACCCTACGGGGGAATTTATCGACTCAAGAAGACACTGATCAGCAAGCATGTCCCCCCCGTGGTCAACGAAGCGGGTCCATGGCTGGGCCATCAGGGTGTACTTGTAGTGCTCTCGCAGGTGCGTGATCCTTCGATGCGTGAAGCCGTTGAGGAATGGTTCGAGACGATTCACGCTCCGGATGTGCTTGATATTCCCGGCATGGCCTGCGGCATGCGTCTCTGGAGATATGCTCCTCAGAATGACGAACCGGAAAATGGCTGGGCTATGAACCTTTACTTGCTTGATGGCGATCCGGTCGAAGTGAAGAAGGAAATCGACCGTCGACGGCCGTATTGGCTTGAGCAAGGGCGAATGCCAAGCCCTGGGCTTGCGTCCGACGCCCAATTCCTCGGGGTGTACCGTTCGGTAACGCCGGTGAGATATGATTTCGAAGTCGAGTAGCTGCAAACGCTTGCACACTCGCGCAAGACTAGCAGCTTGCCGGAGCCTGCATTTCCGGGGTTAGGTTTAGGAATAGGTCTAAAACCGGTTTTTGCCTACTTGTTCCGTTGACACCGGTTGGGCGTTCCGGTAGACTTCACAATTGGCCGAGAATTGTGCAAGGCTTTCAGTGCCTTGCGAATGGGTGAAAACGCCAGTGCCGACGATCAATCAGCTGATACGGAAGGGACGCCGTTCGCCGCTTAAGCGGACTAAGGCGCCTGCGCTTCGATATAGGTATAACGCACTGAAGAAGGCGCAGAAGCGTGACAGTGGCTCTCCTCAGAAGCGGGGAGTTTGCACTCAGGTGAGAACGGTGACGCCCAAGAAGCCCAACTCGGCTTTGCGGAAAGTTGCGCGCGTCCGTTTGACGAACGGTATGGAAGTGACTGCCTATATTCCTGGCGAGGGGCACAACTTGCAGGAGCATTCGGTGGTCCTAATCCGAGGGGGTCGGGTCCCCGATCTTCCTGGTGTTCGTTACCACATTGTTCGTGGGACGCTCGATGCTGCTGGGGTACCCGATCGTAAGCAGGCTCGTAGCAAGTATGGCTCGAAGAGGGGCAAGGGCCCTGGCGGAGGCGCCTAGCGGCGGAGATTCGTCGGGGCAGGGCGCAGGTTCCAGCCGGTAGTGGGTGGCCCGAGCGTACGACTCCCTTAGCGGAAGCTTGGTAAGACTGTGCGACGTAGGAAAGCAGAACATAGAAAAGTGCAGCCCGACTGGAAATACCGTCGGGAGGACCTGACGCGGTTCATCCACAAGATCATGATGAACGGCAAGAAGACGGTAGCCGAACGAATCGTTTACGGCGCGTTCGACATTATTGAAAAAGAGACGGGTCGTCAGGGGATCGAGATCTGGGACCAGGCGATGAAGAACGCTACGCCTGCTCTCCAGGTGAAGCCTCGTAGGGTCGGTGGTGCCACCTATCAGGTCCCTGTCGAGATTCGGCCTGAGGTCCGCCCAGCTCTGGCGATGCGCTGGTTAGTGGGTGCAGCTCGTGGCCGGACGGGTCGTCCCATGCGCGAGCGGCTCGCGGCTGAGCTGATGGACGCTGCTCGTGGCCAGGGAGCTGCTGTAAAGCGCAAAGAAGATCTATTTAGGATGGCGGAGGCCAATCGCGCCTTCGTTCACTATCGCTGGTAGGTGATTCTGCCGGCGATTCTTTTTGTTGGAGACGTGTAGAGAGGTAATAGTTGGCGAGGATGGGGTTCACGGTGACGAGATGACGGAGAACGGATTTTCCTTAAATAAGGTCCGTAATATCGGATTTATAGCACACATCGATGCCGGTAAAACCACGGTTACTGAGCGCGTCCTCTTCCAAACGGGAG
>CAZUGG010000066.1:0-3591 GCA_964619905.1 uncultured Dehalococcoidia bacterium | reverse complement strand
CGCCCCGCGTTCATCTGTTTATTTACGGGGTCAAGGACCGCACGAAGGCCCGTGCTACACTGGCCAGCACCTCTTATGACTGACTCGCGCTTCTACAAAACGGAGGGCATCGTCATTAGGCTCCTGCCCATCGGCGAAGCGGACCGTATTGTAACGATGTTCACTCCTTATCATGGCAAGGTGAGGGCCGTGGCAAGGGGTGCTCGCCGAGTGAAAAGTCGTATTGGTGGGCACGTGGAGTTGCTGTCTAGGGTGCGTGTAATGATCCGTCGGGGGAAGACCCTCGACGTGGTCTCGCAAGCCGAGAGAATCGATGGCACCATGTCCTTGAGCGGCGATCTCTGGCGCACGACATGTGGTCTCTACATTGCAGAGTTGATTGACCGGTTCACACGTGAGGAACTCGACAACCTTGCTCTCTATAAGCACCTGGGGGAGTGCCTAGCTGAGCTAATCACAACTTCGAACATCGATCTGCTCGTACGCTACTTTGAACTTCGCATGCTCAGCTTGGTTGGTTTCCAGCCGGAGGTTATGCGATGTGTGCAGTGCAGTGGGAATTTAACGCCTCAAGCCCAGTTCTTCAGCCCGGAAACGGGGGGAGTGATCTGTCATTCATGTCGAGGGGATCGCAAGTCCCCGCGTCCGTTGAGCCTCAGTGCCCTCAAGGTGCTAAGGCTCTTCACACGTTCAGACCTCGAGAAGGCAATGGAAGTACGTGTTCAGCCGGAACTAGCGGTTGAACTGGATCATTTGCTCAGGCAATATATCCGCCACGTGCTTGAACAGGATTTGAAAAGCACCGATTTCCTCGATTTGCTCCGGAGGCAACGAGAGACGCTGACAGCGTCGTAAAGTCCGCGAGGTCCAGTGTTCCGAAAGATATTAATCGCAAATAGAGGCGAGATTGCCTTGCGTGTCATGCGGACGTGCGAAGACATGGGCATAGGCATTGTCGCCGTCTATTCGGAAGCCGACCGTCTTTCACCCCACGTCCCGTATGCGGACGAGGCGCTTCTGTTGGGCCCGCCGCCCCCGCTGGAGAGCTACCTCAACATTGGACGCATCCTCAGCGTGGCGAAAGAGGTCGGAGCCGACGCGATCCATCCAGGGTACGGATTCATCGCTGAGAACGCTGACTTCGCTGATGCCTGCGTCGAAGCAGGCATCACATTTATCGGTCCCAGTGGCGAAATGATTCGTCAAATGGGCGATAAGTTGGAGGCGCGGCGCATAATGCAGGACGCTGGGGTACCTGTAGTTCCCGGAGGCAACACGCCATCTGGAGATGTTGACGAAGCCATTGCACTAGCCGACCGGATTGGCTATCCAGTGATGGTGAAACCCTCGGGCGGTGGTGGTGGCAAGGGTATGCACGTGGTACACCATGCAGGAGATATGGAAGGGGCACTCCGGGTTGCATCTAGCGAGGCCCAGTCCGCATTTGGGGACCCGACCCTTTATCTGGAGAAGTATCTTCGGCCGGTGCGTCATATCGAGGTCCAACTGGTGCGTGACAACCATGGAAACGTGCTCCACCTTGGGGAACGGGAATGTTCTGTCCAACGGCGGCACCAGAAGATCATAGAAGAGAGTCCGTCGGTTGCCGTTGACGAGACTATACGACAGGGTCTTGTGCAAGCCGGTGTCAAGGCGGTCAATGCTGTTGATTACTCAGGTGTGGGCACGGTCGAGTTTTTGCTGGATGCTGAAGGCAATTTTTATTTCCTGGAGATGAACACTCGGTTACAAGTGGAGCACACGGTAACCGAGATGGTTACAGGTCTCGATTTGGTCGAGCAGCAGATCAAAGTGGCCAATGGTGACGCCTTGGAGGTATCCCAGGACGAAATCAGATTCAGGGGTTGGTCTATCGAATGCCGAATCTCTGCCGAAGATCCTTATAACAACTTTATGCCTAGCCCAGGGCTTATCGAGATGCTCTACGAGCCAGGAGGTCCAGGCGTTCGAGTGGACACGGGGGTCTCAAAGGGTTACGAGGTGCCAATTTTCTACGATCCGATGATCGCTAAGCTGATTACGTGGGGTACTGACCGTGATCAGGCCCGTCGACGAATGAAGCGGGCCTTACGCGATTATCGGATCCTCGGGATTCATAACAACATCCCCTTTCTTCTGGCGCTGATTGAGCACGAGGGGTTTAGATCGGGGGAGATCCATACGAGTTTTCTGGAGGAGCACGAGGATCTTTTCGAAGAAAGTCCCAAGGACAACCCGGAGCTTGCCGCGGTTGTGGCTACGATTCTTGCTTATCAAGATAAAACGAGTCGGACCAATGGACCGGCTCCTGCCGCTGGCTCCAAGTCTTTCGCATGGAGACAAAAGTTGAGCAGTTGGGATCGGCCGTGGGGGTAGAACGCTTTCGTGTAGTCGTTGATGGCGAGGCCCACGAGTTGACCGTCGAGCAGGGCGAAAACGGATTGCTGGTCAATGCTAACGGCAAGGATTGGGCTGCTGATCTCCAGCAGTTTAGTGGTACCAACCTTGTTTCGTTGATTCTGGAAGGGAAGTCCCTCGAGTTTCTTGTTGACCGAGATGGCGATCGTTTCTTTGTGACGCGAGGTACAGATCGCTACGACGTGACGGTGCGTCCGGCGTGGGCTAGTTCTCAGGACGAAGGGCTGAAGGCGGGTGCCAATTTAGAAGTAGCAATCGAAAGTCCAATTGTGGGAGTACTTGTGGATGTTCAGGTAACCGTTGGCCAAGAGGTTAACAAAGGAGACCTTTTGCTCGTCATAGAGGCCATGAAGATGCAGAACGAGATACGCGCCCCTCGGGACGGCGTTGTTAAGCAGCTGAAAGCTGGGCAAGGCGACAAGGTTGCCATGCGACAACCTCTGCTGGTCCTAAGCTGATGCGGTTCATGGGGTTACATCAGGACTCCCCGCCAGGTCCTTGGCATCACGGATGGTGGCTACGCTCAGGATCATAGCTGCAGTAAGCCCAGCCATTCCGGCAGCCAGGTACATTACTCGGAAGCCCGACAACTCCAAAATTAGGCCCATCACAAAACCGCCTCCAAAGAGGCCTATGTCTAGGCCGAGCGCGAATGTGGCTGATGCTGAACCCAGCCGCTCACCTTCAACTTTGTCGAGAAGCAGCGCTTGGAGACCTGGCTGTACGAATCCAGCCCCCAAACCGACAAGGGCAGCGCCGATGGGGAGCACCCACGGCTCTTGTACTAGCCCGATTAGTATGGTGGCGCCTGACATCACAACGAATGCAGGCACGATGGAGTAGGCGCGTGGGAAGTGGTCCAGAAGATGGCCGCTGAACAGCCTCGAAACCACGATGAAGACGGCGAATACTGTGTAAAAGGACAGCCCGACGTTAGCAACACCAATCTCTTCCGCATAGACCGGAACAAAGATATTAAGGGAAACGAAGTTCAACACCATGAGGAGATTGAGCGTCCCGGGCAACATAGCCTTACGATTGATGGTGCCTTTGATCATTTCGACGGCAGTCTGCTTAGGCTGCTTCACGGGAATGTAGTTTTCGGTGAGTTGACGGCTCAAGAAGACACAGACTAACCCGATGATTCCGGCGACCAGGAAGCAAGTGGCGAAG
>CAZUGG010000065.1:0-3258 GCA_964619905.1 uncultured Dehalococcoidia bacterium | reverse complement strand
CCAGGAGGCCCATATAGCCGGATTTCCCTTGGACGCCTATAAGGGCGTTGTTATCGCAGTTAACAAGTGGGATCTAGCCCGAGACCTCGAACTTGACCAGAAGGACGCGGAGCAGATCGTCCGAAGGCGTTTTCGCTTCGCAACTTACTTGCCGATCGTCTTCATCTCTGCCTTGAAAGAGGAGGGCCTAGCGAAACTCTTGCGCGCTGTATTGGAGGTTTACGAGCAGCGTCAAATCAGGGTTGGTACGGCTGCCCTCAACAAAATTGTTGATCGAGCGGCTGGCGAACACCTTCCACGTCTAGTCGGGCGGAAGAGGCTTCACATTCTTTATGCAACCCAGTCGGAAGTTAACCCTCCGACCTTTGTGTTCTTTGTCAACGATCCGAAACTAGTGCATTTCTCTTATCATCGGTATCTTGAGAATCGCATTCGGGATGTCTTTGGTTTCGCTGGGACGCCCCTAAAGTTCGTGTTCAGATCCCGTTCGGAGTCCGATGGCCGTTAATATCCTCGTTATCATCCTCAGCTACCTGATTGGCGCGATCCCGTTAGGTCTGGTCCTAGTACGCGTGATCAGGCGTGTGGATATTAGGGATTATGGCAGCGGCAAGATCGGCGCTACGAATGTACTCCGGATGTTAGGAATACCTGCAGCCGTCGGGGTTTTCGCCTTCGATGCGGGGAAAGGTGTATTTGCGGTCCTGCTCGCGAGGGCGCTTGGGGACTTGGTATGGGTTGAGGCGGTTGCCGCGTTCGCGGCGGTTCTGGGTCACAATTGGTCGGTTTTCTTTCGCTTCTCTGGGGGTCGGGGCGTGAGCTCTGCATTGGGGTCACTTTTGGTGTTGACGCCGATTTGGGGACTGGTAGCTCTTTGCTTTGGTTTCCTCATTGTTTGGGCCTCTCGCTATGTCTCTTTGGGTTCCTTACTCGGTGGTGCTGCAGCGGTGATCCTCCTGTTTGTGGCGGCTATGAGGGGGCATGAGCCGTGGGAGTATTTCAGCTACGCGGCGATTGCAGTTGCTTTGATTTGGGTTCAACACCATGACAACATTGGCAGGTTGATGCATGGGAAGGAAAGACGACTCGGCGAGCCCCCAGAACGTCGGGTGACAGGGGGAAGGGGAGCGTGAGGGTCGCTGTTGTCGGTACAACGACTTGGGGGACGACGCTAGGTATTCTGTTAGCGCGGGCCGGCGTTGAAGTTATTTTGTTTGCGCGAGAGGGAAAAGAGGCCGACCGGATAAATGCTAATCACAGGAATGTTGATAGGTTGCCAGAATTCGAGTTGCCCGCATCCATGTCATCAACGGCCAATATCGCCGCTTTGGCTGGAACAGATCTCGTTGTGATCGCGGTTCCATCGGCGTCGATGAGACAGAATGCCCGTTCACTGGCGAATGCCATTCCAATGGATGCGGTTGTTGTTAGCGCGTCAAAGGGTCTCGAACGCGACACTTCTCGGCGCATGAGCCAGGTTCTAGAGGAAGAGTTGCCTGCCGCCGTTGGGCGTATAGCCGTGTTGTCTGGCCCCAACTTGTCTGCAGAAATCCTTGATGGGCAGCCAGCTTCGACGGTTATTGCTTCAGACCAGGGATCTATTGCGGACAGAGTAGTTGCGGCCTTCATGTCACCATCCCTGCGAGCCTATACCAATACGGATGTAATTGGCGTAGAACTTGGAGGAGCTTTCAAGAACATCCTGGCGATCGGAGCTGGGATGAGCGATGGTCTGGGATTCGGAGACAACGCAAAAGCGGGTCTTATTACGCGTGGCCTCGCAGAGATCACTAGGCTTGGCGTCGCGGCGGGTGCGAGGCCGTTGACGTTCGCTGGTCTCGCTGGCCTCGGGGACCTTATCGCGACCAGTTCAAGCCGCCTTAGCCGCAACTACTTTTTGGGAGAGCAGTTGGCAAAAGGGCGTCCCCTGAAGGTGGTCCTTGATGGGATGAGGAATGTGGTCGAAGGGGTGGATACCACGGTGGCGGCTTTGAAAATGGCAGAGGAGCTTGGGGTGGAGATGCCTATTGCAAGGTACACTTACCGCGTGATGTTCGAGGGATTGGAACCAGAACGGGCAGTGAAAGAACTGATGGCGCGCTCCCCCAAATCTGAATGGACAGGCAGCTAAGACTGGAACGGGCCCGCGGCAAGTTTTTCGGCCGGATCCTAACCGATGAGGTCCAAGAATGTCGTCGTCGTGCGACTGTTCGGCCGCCGCTGGTCCTTTGTTAATCGTTGTGTAGTAGCGATTAGGCTGTTATTGGCTCGTTAAACTGTTCCCGCAGCACGCGTTTGAGGATTTTCCCCATAGGATTCCTGGGCAATTCATCGATATAGACGATGGACTCGGGCTTCTTGAAGCTGGCCGTTCGTGAACGTACGAGTTCGGCAATTTCATCTAGGGAAGGTTTGTCACCATCTTTAGTCGGCACAACGACAGCGCGTACCCGCTCCCCCCACTCCTGGTCTGGCACGCCGATTATGGCTACGTCCTCGACTTTAGGATGGGCGAGGATAATGTTCTCGAGCTCTTCGGGGGAAATCATCTCACCTCCGCGCTTGATGATGTCCTTGGCCCGTCCCGATAGAAATATGTAGCCTCCTTCATCTGCATAACCTAGGTCGCCTGTGTGGAGCCAGCCGTCCTTGTCGATGGTAGCGCTCGTAGCGTCCTCCTGTTTCCAGTAGCCTTTCATGATGCGCTCGCCGCGGGCCACGATCTCACCCACTTGGTCCGCAGCAAGGAGGGAGCCGTCTTCGTCCATGATGCGAACTTCGACGTCTGGTAGGGGTTTCCCAATTGAACCGAGCCGTTTGAGCTTGAGCTCCTTTTCTTCTGGGTTGCCTTCCATGATGTGATCTTCAGGACCCAGCATCGTGATCGTCGCTGCGGATTCCGTCTGACCGAATGCATTGATGAAGTGGGTTCCAGGGAATTGTTCGATCGCACGTTTAATCACCTCGAGGGGCATCGGTGCGGCGCCGTAGGTGATAACTTGCAGGCTTGTGAGGTTGTAGCTCTCGAATTCCTCATGGTCCATGAGTTGTTTGATCATCGTGGGAACCATCATGGCGCGATCGACCGAGTGCCTCTGCACGAGTGACATCCACTCCTCCGGATCGAACTGGCGTTGAAGCACGAGGGTGCGTCCCCCGTACATTGAAGCCATGACTGCTTTGATTCCTGCGATGAGGTACATTGGCACCGTCAGGTTTTTCTTCTCTTCCATCTCCAAATCAACATGCGAGACGTTG
>CAZUGG010000064.1:0-4345 GCA_964619905.1 uncultured Dehalococcoidia bacterium | reverse complement strand
CAGGAGCTCCAAGTTATGCTCACCTAACAAGGGAGCCCTTCCCGCTCTCCAGGAGCCTTGTTGGAGCTTAACCTGCGCACCAGGATACTCCAGACGTCCAGATGCCGGGTGATCCACTACGCTAAAGAAGTCACGGCCTCGGAAATGAGGGTCGGAAAAGACATCCGCCATCGTATTAATCGGGGTGCCCCCAACGTCGGCGCAAAGATCCATCGCCTCACTCTTAGTCTTAGTTAGAAGCCAGGGAATGAAATAAGCATCAACCTCGAAGCCTAGCTCTGGATCACTAAAGTTGTCTCCTGTGAAACGAGGGTCATCGATCAATTCAGGATGGCCTATCATAGTGCAGAATTTGGGCCACCAAGACGCCTGGCTTGCCGTGAAATGTACGTAACCATCAGCGCAGGGATAAGCTCCAAACGGCAAGATGCTGAACCGGCGCATCATAGATCGCCGGAAGGACAATTCGCCAGAATAGGCCATAGCCGTCAGAGCCGGACCATTGCGGTCGGCGCTCGCCGCCTGTGTCTCCATAATGGAATGATCGACGTACTCGCCTTGGCCGGTCGCCACGGCACCGAAAAGTATATTCATAACAACTGCCGCCAGCATATTGCCTGACTGCATAAGCGTCGCTGTGTTGGGCAGACGCATGGGCTCGCGCTCAGGAACCCCAGTGCAGTGCATCGAGACACCGACTGCATAGGCGGTTAGTTCGGTGACCTCAAAGTCCCGGTAAGGACCCCACTGACCGACGTTCGATACAGATGCCATCACGAGCGCAGGATTGATCTCGCGGACCCGTTCGTAGCCCAAGCCCAGACTCTCCATGACACCTGGACGAAATCCTTCTACAAGGAGATCCGCGTTCTTAAGCAAAGTCTTCAAAATTCGTTGCCCGGGTTCCGACTTGATATTGAGCGCCAACCCAAGCTTATTGGTATTGATGTGAAGAAAGACCCCACTACGCTCCAAATGTGGTTCGTCGTCAGGGAACGGGCCCATGCGCCTGGCGACGTCTCCCACATTGGGGTGCTCGATTTTGATAACCTCCGCGCCGAAGTCGGCGAAGAGCTTAGTAGCGTAGGGCCCTGTGACGCCCTGGGTCAGGTCGACCACTCTAATACCGGTGAGCAAGCCCCCATCGTTCATGCTGGTGCCTCGTCGTAACCTAGGTAGACCTCACCTAGATGGTGGTCCCTTTCCAGACCCTCGATTTGGTTATCAGAATAGCCAAGTAGGTTGCGGTAAAGGAAATCGTTGTGGTGCCCTAGACCCGGTGCAGGCAAGCGGGTGTGGAGGGGTGTGTTGGAGAGTTGGTAGCCCCTGCCACCCATCGTGTGCGTGCCCGCGTCTGCCTCAGTAACCGACTCAAAGAAACCCTTTTCGGTTAGGTGGGGATCATAATGAGCCTGGCGATACGAAATCACCGGTGTTGCAGGAACACCTTCACTCTGAAGCGCCTCCATGACCTCATACGCGTTGCGCTCTGAGGCCCAGCGGCCAACAATCTCGTCGAAGGAATCCTGATTGCGCCGTCGAGCCAACCCATTGGCAAAACGAGGATCCCGTTCGAGCTGGGGACACCCTAAGACACGAACGAGTGAACGCCACTGAGTATCAGTCCCAATCGAAAGTGCGACGAACGTGTCAGATTCTGCACAAGCGTAGACTCCTTGGGTCAGGACCGGAGAGCTATTCCCGAGCGTCTCCTGAGACCGACGATTCATCGAATAGTCCATGAAGGCGTGCGATATGTGATGCATCATGTTTTCGCCTTGGGACATATCGATGAACTGACCTTTACCGGTCCGACGACGGTAGTGCAACGCACCTGAAACAATGAATGCTGCAGTGGCACCGGCAGCGGCATCTGCGTGAAAGATAGCGTAGGTCATACTCGGGTCAGCGTCCGGATAGCCCCGGAGCCAAGTGAAACCAACGGCCGCTTCGGTGTTAGCACCAAACCCTCGCGCGAGGGCATAAGGTCCAGTCGTGCCAAAGGCAGGCATCGACAAGTAGACCAAATCGGGACGCACGCTTCTCATTTCCTCGTAGGTGATACCTAACCGCGGCATCGTATTGGCTCGGTTGTTCTCAACGATGACATCACTAACGGAGACTAGTTCGGTAAGCACTGCAAAACCTTCAGGCCTCGTCACATCCACCGTCACCGAATACTTATTGCGGTTCATGTAGTTAAAGTAGGCGTAACGGTTCCAGGGCCGGGCACCAGGTTGATTGTCCGGATAATAGGACCCTCGAACACCGGCTAGCTGGCTCCCAACAGGCCGTGGGTTACCTCTAGTAACTACAGATGGATGCTGTATCGACTCGACGCGAATGACCTGCGCGCCCAAGTCAGCAAGAAGCATCGTGGCCGAAGGCCCCGCCCAGACGACTGTAAAGTCGAGGATTCGAACCCCGTGAAGTGGTAAACGAGCCATAGGCTAATAGAGCAGTCGGGCAATCTTAGGAACGGGCTCCACGGGGTGTCAAGAACACTTGTGCATGATGCTTCGACTCTAAAATCTTCGGAGGCGCTCGCCCCTATCGTCAGAAGGCATTTAACGTCTTTTGTCGGCTTTGTTAGAATCGATTGCTGCACCGATCCCCGAACGGTGCCGACAGTCTCGTGACCGATAGCAAAACGCTCCAACTGAACGGATCGGAAGTCCACTACTTCGAGATCGGTAGAGGCGAACCGGTCATCCTGATCCACGGCATCCCCGCTGACTCAAGAACCTGCCGCTTTAATGTGGATGTGCTCGCCTCTGAATTCCGCGTCCTTTCAGTCGATCTCCCTTCGTGGGGCCGTAGTAAGAGCACCGCCGACTTTAATAGCTCCCTGGACGGCCTCACTTGTCACCTAGCCGATTTCGTCCAGGCCCTGGACATCGACCAATCTTCGCTGGTTGGAACGGGGGCAGGGGCAATAATCGCACTAGAGCTCGCTCTAGCCCGTCCCGACACGATCAGCGCCCTTGTAATTTCAAGCGTCCCCTGGGGTCCAACCAAGACTCCCCTCCACCTGCCCATCCCGTCCGGATTCTTGGCACGTCTGGCATTCAAGAGGGGGGCAAGGAACTCGGTGCGGCGGATCATGAAGCAAGGTTACACCGAGCCCAGCAGTATCGATCCACGCACTGTCGATGCCTACGCCTATCCGCTGACCAAAGGGCCAGGCCTCGCGGTACTGACTGAGCTGCACAAGTCACTCGTAAATAGACTCCCTTTGCCGAAGGCAGAGTTGGCCAAAGTACAGGCCCCTACACTAGTTGTACACGGAGCGAAGGACCGTCTCTGCCCGAGAGCTCAAGCCGACCGCTTGGCTAGTCTAATACCAAACGCAGTATTGGCATCCATCGAGCACGGCGGCCACTTTGTTCACGAGGAATTCCCCGCTGCCTACAACAATCTCGCGCTCGAGCATTTGCGCCTGCACCGCGAATATTAGAGACGTCTCTTCGAAACCAGCCGTAAGCGAGCCAGCACTAGCGAAACTTGTCGTCGCGCCAATTGACTGCTTCCCGTGGCCCATTTTCGAGAAGCCTCCGTTTCCATTCCGCGGCTGTTCGCCCTGAGTAGGCAAAACGGTCGGCTTGTCGCGCTAAGTCCTGCATTTGTTCACGCCCCATCAACTCAAGGGCCTTGTTACACAACGCCTTGTTAACGGCCTGCAACTCGTGAGGGATCAGAGCCATGCGTCTAGCCAGGGCATGTGTTTGTTCTCCAAGCTCGTTGGAAGGAACCGACTTGGCCACAAGGCCTATCTGGGCAGCCGTTGCGCCGTCAACTTGATCACCGGTAAGCATAATGATCTTCGCCCATTGTGGCCCAACGAGATAGTTCCACATGTACGTTTGGATCGAGCCCTGAGCCCGAACCGGCGGGTAACCGATCATCGCATCCTCGGCTGCAAATACCACGTCGCAGTTGAAGGCAAGCTCCATGCCACCGCCGAGACAGTAGCCATGAAGCTGCGCGATGGTGGGTTTGGAAACATTCCACAGTTTGGCCCACGGATCCGTCACCTTGTCCAATGAGTTCAGCAGGTCAAGGGGAGTGATGTCTCTGGGTTCCAACCCATGCTGCGCTTCGGCCAAGTCAGTGAAATCGTGCCCGGAGCAAAACGCGGGACCCGCGCCCTTAATCAGAATACAGCCAACTCCCTCGTCAGACTCCGCATCTTCTATGGCTCTTAGCAATTCTTCTTTTAGACGTTCGCTGAGCGCGTTCCTCCTCTCGGGTCTATTCAAAGTGAGATGCATCACTCGCTCACGCACCTCAGTCAAGATCGTTTCATAGCTCATGGTTCACTCCTGTCGACGACCGGGGACACAAA
>CAZUGG010000063.1:0-2580 GCA_964619905.1 uncultured Dehalococcoidia bacterium | reverse complement strand
AAATCCTCTCGCCCCGACCAGTTAGAGATTAGCAGTATGGTATTTTGAAAGGTCATTTTTTCTAGGGTTAGAAAAAGATTTAATGCTTGCTCGAAAATATCTTTTGGCGGGTCGTGTTCAGGGAGTTGGGTTTCGTTATTTTGTTTTCCGTATAGCGCAAAGTTTTGGAGTATTAGGTTGGGTAAAGAATTTAAAAAATGGGATGGTGGAAATTCATGCTCAGGGAGATATGGAGACCTTAATGTTATTTGAAGCTGAAATTCGATCTGGTCCTCCTTTTGCAATTGTCGAAAATATTCAGGAAGATGATATTCAGATTGAGGATTTCAAAAATTTTTTTATTGAGAGGTGAATTATGGAACAGTTAAAAGAAAAGATTAGAGAGGTCCCAGACTTTCCTAAGCCAGGGATTCTTTTTTATGACCTTACAACACTTTTAAAGGATAGCAGTAGTCTTCGAAGGGTTATTGATCTGCTTACCCAAAAATATTCTGATCAAAAAATAGATCAGGTGGTGGCAATTGAGTCTCGAGGATTTATTTTTGGACCTGCGCTAGCTTGTAATCTTCAGGCTGGATTTGTTCCAGTACGAAAAGAAGGCAGACTACCTTCTGATACGATTAGTGCATCTTACGATCTGGAATATGGCCAAGGTGTTTTAGAAATTCATACAGATGCAATTCAAAAAGGAGAACGTGTCCTAGTTGTGGATGATCTGATCGCCACTGGGGGAACAGCTGATGCCACCTCCAGAATGGTACATCAGTTAGGGGGCGAGGTAGCTAGCTTTGCCTTTATTGTTGAATTAGAATTTCTGAAGGGAAGAGAAAAACTAGACGGATTTGAAGTCTTTTCAATTTTGCAGTACTAGTTCGTATTGGTTCCTTTCTTTGGAACTATTTACTCTCCTTGGATTCTAATCGATCAATACGAGATCTGGCTTCGCTAGCGTAGTTACTGTCAGGGTAATCATCCAGTAATTTTTGATAAAATTCCACGGCTTTACCAGCATTATTGTCTTGCTCAAGATTTCGAGCTAGACGTAGGATTACACTTTCTTTAGGAAAAGAGGAATCGTTGTCATTTAGGATTGCCTCCAATATTTCTGAGGCCTGTTTGCGATCTTTTTCTAGCAGGAGCACGTGAGCTAAAAAATTACGGGCCAAACTTCTAATTTCTACCTGGTTTGCTTCTTCAATTATCAAAGTAAGTTTTTGTTTGGCTTCTTCTCGTTGATCAAGTTCGTGTTGTATTCGTGCGGCATAATAGCGGGAAAAGAGACCTAGATTCGAGTTGGGAGAATTTGAGATTACTGTATTGAAAGATTCCAGAGCTTTTTTTCGGCGTTCTTGATCGGTTTTAAAGTTATAGCGACTTGGATTAGGTAGCTGTTCATTAGTTGGATTTTCAACACTGGGAGAATGGTATATTTTGAGAGCTTCTGCAAATTCGATTTGGAGTTCAGCAAAACGGTTTTGCTGATAACTTTTCCAGACATAGGATCCCAAGATAGTGATCAATAGTAATCCTACACTTGCAATTAACAGACGACTATTTCGAACAATCCACTCGTAAATTCGTGTCAACGATGCTCGAATTTTATCTTCCTGAACAATTTCTCTTCGGGTCAATCTTTTAGGAGTCAAGTTAGTTTATTCCTCCGAATTCCAAAATGGTTTGCGCCTGGCAGGACTCGAACCTGCGGCACAGGGGTTAGGAACCCCTAGCTCTATCCAACTGAGCTACAGGCGCGTAAGTCCTTTTCTGCAACGCGGAACTAGTTTAACAAAAAGAATTCTGTTAATCAGGTGAAGACCGAAAGTCATTCTGAAACGATATAATTTTACTTGGAGAGCAGAGAGTCTACACCATCGTCTTGTCTGCTGTTCAGTATTGGGCTAGAATCACAATTTACTGCCGCTAATAAATTTTCAGCGGGTGGTATAATGAGGGAAAGTTAGTATGGTTTTTCAAGGTTTGAAGGAGATTAGATGAAGTTGGAAGAGATTCCCGACGTTCGACTACAAACGAAGGGTGTCATGTTTCAGTACCTGCTTTTTAAAGTTATAAGAGCAGGTAAGAGCAAGTCCATTGTACGTGGTGTGAACTATCAGCTCTATCAAAATAATGCTGCTGAGCAATTAATAAAATGGGTTCGAGAGGAGCTGGAAGAAGAGAGTTTGTTAGATCAGGGTGGTTTGAATATAGAAGGTGGTGGAACCCTGACTCTTAATCCATATTACGAAACACTAACGCTGTTTGGATCTAGTCAAATGTATGGTGAGGAGAAAAATCGTGCTGATGTAGCGAAAATGTTTGAGCAATCTTTCCCAGATCATGAAGTTTCTTGGTCGCCTGCCGAACCAGAGCCAAAGCCGTCAACTCCTAAAAAGTCGAAGAAAGCAGCCGCTAAGTCCAAAGAGTCGTCCGAGAAGGTTGAAGAAGTAGCTGCTAAGTCTGAGGAGTCATCTGAGAAGGTTGATGAAGTAGCTGCAAAGTCTGAGGAGTCATCTGAGAAGCTTGATGAAGTAGCAACAAAGTCTAAGAAATAATATCAGAAGCTTTATGAAGAAGAAACTA
>CAZUGG010000062.1:0-2627 GCA_964619905.1 uncultured Dehalococcoidia bacterium | reverse complement strand
AAGCGGCCCCATGGGGGGCCGCTTCTGACGCTGACTTGTATAGAGATTTTTAGCGGTTCTTTCCACCAGACGCCGCTGATGGGGCACTGTTGCCCAGGACCGTCACACAGGAGACTTGAGGTGGGCCGCCCAGGGTATGGCAAAGTCCGAGCTCAGCGTCCTTGACTTGGCGAGGACCAGCTTTTCCCTGGAGTTGTTTATAAATTTCGTAGGCTGTGCGCAGTCCGCTGGCGCCGACTGGATGGCCGAAGGACTTGAGTCCACCATCTGTGTTTACCGGTAGCTCGCCCTCAAGAGTAAAAGTACCGTTGCGGACCTCTTCCGGAGCCATCCCCGGCTTGGTGAAACCCAAATCTTCGTAGATGACCATCTCTGTGATTGTAAAGCAGTCGTGCACCACTGCTAGGTCTAGTTCCTTGCGTGGGTCCCGAATCCCTGCTTGCTCGTAAGCCTGCCGGGAAGCCTCGCGGTTGGCACCGAATCCAAGATAGTCGAAACCGGGACGTGTCATGGGAAGCATGGAGTCGACGGAAAAGCCGATGCCTTTGATGTAAATGGGGTCTTGTCGGAACTTGCGGGCTAGGTCAGCTCGGCAGATGATCGCGGCCGCTGCACCGTCTGTCGTCGGGCAGCAGTCAAACAGCCCCAGCGGCCCCGCGATGATTGGGGCCTTGAGCACATGCTCGCCCGTGATCTCTTTCTGGAAGTGGGCTTTCGGGGACATGGACCCATTGTGGTGATTTTTGACCGATATTTGTGCGAGAAGCTCCTTGCCTTCGTCATCAGGAATTCCATATTCATGAAAATAACGATTAGCGATAAAGGAGAAATAGCTCGGAGCGCTAGCTCGAGATTGAGTAACGGCATTGGTGCCTCGACCCACCCCCAAGCCCCCGAAACCTGTGTCCTTTAGCTTCTCGTACCCAACGGCTAGCGCAATGGCGTACATTCCTGAAGCGACGCCGAAAGCTGCGTTACGCAATGATTCGTGGCCTGTGGAGCACCAGTTCTCCACACGAGTAACCGGGATGCCCTTTAGTTTGAGGGTATCGGCGATGATGCCGCCAGCTTCTCCCGAGTAGAGCGTTCCCACCCATGCGGCCTCGATATCACTCGGGTCGATGCCCGCATCCTCATAGGCTTCGTAAGCAGCCTCGATGATCATGTCTTCCGGGCTCGCGTCCCAGCGTTCTCCAAATTTACTGCATCCCATTCCAACGATGGCGACTTTGTCCTTAATGGTGCCCATTCTCTACCCCTTTTCCCGTAGCTTCATCGGCTGGTCTAACTCTTGGACTATGTGACCTTGACAGCCGGCTTCACCTTCCAATAGTAGTTGTGGAAGTTCGCAGCCTCGTTCATCTTTCGGAACGTGAACTCAATCGGCATACCAATCTTGGCTTCATCCGGGCCCGCGTCGGTCAGTATGCTGAATACGCGAGCCGAGCCCTCGGACGATTCTGCAATACAGTTTAAGACTGGAGGCTCGAGCCCTCCCGCGAGATGGTCCTTCGTAAAGGCGAAGAGTTTCGCGGGCTTGTCGTACAAACGTACTTCCGTGTAATCGTCCTTCGAGCGGCACGTGTAGCAGATCCTCTGGATCGGATGTGTCACAGTTGCGCACTGATTGCACTTGCTGGCGTGAAGCCGGATAGTGTCGCTCTGGAGTCGCCAAGTCTTGGTGGCGGCTCCCATTGACTCTGCTCTGGAGGGTGGTTCTGGATCGGTGGCTAATGTGCCTCCGTAAGCCAGAAAGCGATCGTAGGAAGTCAATGCTCGCTTGTCTGCGAGGTGAGCTGATACAGCCTTTTCGAATTTTGGCTTCTGCTTGACGTCAAGTAGGATTGCGTCGGCTCCATCGCCGTAACTCGCAAGGGCCACCTTGTCTCCAGGTGCTGCATTCTCTAACGCGGCGACTAACATCAATAAGGAATGGGCAGCTCCGGCGTTACCGACACCATCGATCAGATTTGGCGCGACCTGGCTAGCGTCAAGACCGAGGCTGCGTATGACTGCCCCATGATTTCGGGCATCGGGCCCGTATATAGCTGCCGTTGTTAAATCCTTGTTGGTCAGGTTGTTCTTGGTTAGAAGATCTGCGAGAGCGGCCTTTGTTATAGCCTCGTACCCTTGAGTTATAACGAATCGGTCTTCCCATGATCGGACAAATTGGTCAGAGTCTCGGCGCCAGACGTCCGCGATCTCAGATGTGGTTGATATGTAATCCGTGACGTTTACGGCCACTTGTTTATTGCTCAAGATCACTGCGGCGGCGGCGTCGCCGAAGGTGGCTTCAAAGGACGACTTTGGAAATCCGCGGCGTGTGTCAGAGGCAACGACAAGTACTGATCTCAGCGATCCAGCTTTGATCGCATCGAGAGCGGCGAGGAAAGCGCTTGTCCCTGAGCGTAAGGAATTGCCAAAGTCGGCTGTGCGAACATTGGCGGGGAGGTCGGCGGCGGTTGCGACCAGAGCCGCTGATGATTTCTCTTTATAAGGTGCTGTGGTCGAGGCAAAAAAAACTGCGTCTACGTCATCTCGTCCTTGGGCGTTTAGCGCATCAACTGCTGCGTTGACGGCAAGACTGAGAGTGTCCTCGTCGTAACTCGCAACGGCTCGTTCTCCGG
>CAZUGG010000061.1:0-3051 GCA_964619905.1 uncultured Dehalococcoidia bacterium | reverse complement strand
GAAACATTAGGCGACTTTACTTTAAGCGCTACGTCACTCTAGCGTCACTCTTGCCAAATATTTCTTAGCATTTGAACCATGCAACGAGCAAAAGTATATAAGCTTGTTTGCTACTGCGCAAAGTCTTTATTCTGTTGGGGTGTGCGCAGGAGACCATAGGGGGTACGAGGGGAATATATCTAACTCCCGAACATTTCTAGCGATTTTGAATGTGAAACCAGATGATATGATTGGGGAGCCCTAAAAAGAGAGCTTGAGCCAATCAAGCCAGACTTAGCAAACTTGGGAGAGAAGTCAGAGTGATTAAAGGTATTTTTGCGGGGATTCTCTTCTTTTTCGCCAGTGTCTTTTTGCTTATAGCTGCTGGAGTTAAAGGAAGCCCAGGATTAGGCATTTTTATTATTTTCTTGTCACTGTTCGTGATTTTTTTAGTTGAGCAATTCGGTTACAAAGGTGCAACTAAAGAGGTAGCAGTACTAACCAAAACTATTGCAAATAAAGGTTCTGAATTTTCTAAGGAAGTTTCTCAAGAAGCGGACCAGCGAACGAACAAAAAAACAAAAGACATAACAGAGCTAAAAGCTTATGAATTGGCTGGAGAAGAAATCGAAAACAAAAACATGAAAATGGGTTTATGGCATAAAGCATTTGCTGAAGCGGACGGCGATGAAAAGAAACAAAAGGCGTTATATCTGAAAGCGAGAGCCGAAGAGTTAATGCAATGACCACTCTTAACTCTCAGGAGGTCATTTCTGAGGTTGAGACCGTTGAGAGGAATGGTCTCCTCTACCATCAAGACACAAATAAACCCGTGACCGGGGTTGTTGAGGAGTTCTACTACAACGGTCAATTGCAGGTTAGAACAAACTTCATAGACGGGGAACGAGATGGTCTCTGGGAAATCTTCTACAAGACCGGTCAATTATCTTCAAGAGGAAACTACAAAGACGGGAAAGAAGACGGCCTCCGGGAGCACTTCGACATAGACGGAAACTTGACTAAGACAGAGATATACAAGAACGGAGAACTGAGAGTTTGTGATAAGAACAACACTACCTTCTAGCCTTCGAGGGTTTAGATGCTGCCAAGAACATCCGGTAAATGATTCTGCAGCCCTATCGATTAGAACCACTTTTTTCAATCGCTGGCCACGCAGCACGCAGATAGTCAAACATAGACCATAGAGTCATGCACGCAGAGATCAAAAGAAAAATATATCCTAAATTATAAATATCGATACCAAAAATATCGTGCTCATAAACCATAAATGCAATACCTAACATTTGTAATACGGTCTTGAGTTTGCCAGACCATTTCACTGCAACATCGGCCCTTGAACCTATACTAGCCATCCACTCACGTAAAGCTGATACAGTTATTTCTCGACCAATTATAATAACGGCAACAATGGCAACCGTTATGCGTGGGTCGCCTTGCACTAGAAATACGAGAAGAATAGTCACCATCAACTTGTCGGCAACGG
Organism: uncultured Dehalococcoidia bacterium; assembly: GCA_964619905.1. Lineage (GTDB taxonomy): Bacteria > Chloroflexota > Dehalococcoidia > SHYB01 > SHYB01 > DAOUKH01. Next base: position 1,568 of record CAZUGG010000061.1, on the reverse strand, counting down.
GATCGAGAAACTCTCCAAACTTAGAGGTCTGCCCCAATTTTCTAGCAGCGTAACCATCCAACATATCCGTTAAGGCGGCTAAACCAAAAACTATGCCAGCGATCGGCCTGGCAAATTCCATAGAACTGTAGAAACAAAAAACGATTACTGGAATCGCTGCAATACGCATCAGAGTCAGAATATTTGCAAGGTTTATTTTCACTATCAATCCAGCAATGATGTACTATTTATCAACATCAAGAATGTAGATTCTCATAGATACGTTGAGCCAATGATTGGCTAATTCCCTGTACTTTGATGAGATCGTCAATACCAGCTCCTTGTATGCCCTGTAACCCTCCAAACTGCCTCAGCAACTCACGTCGACGTTTTGGCCCCAATCCTGAAATTTCCTCTAATCGAGAGGTTCTCCTAACTTTATCCCGTCGTTGTCGATGTCCAGTGATAGCAAATCGGTGTGCTTCATCCCTTATGTGTTGAATCAAGAGTAGCGCCGGCGAATCTGACGTAAGTATAGTGGGCGTACTCATACCTGCCAAGAAAAGCTGCTCTTTGCCTACTTTTCTTGATTTGCCCTTTGCAATAGCGACTACCTGAAGCCAATCGAGTTCCAGTTCTTCAAGAACAGTTAGTGCCTCCGATAGTTGCCCCTTTCCTCCATCCACAAGCAGTAGATCCGGCATCGGTACTTCGCTTTTTTTAACTCTTACATAACGTCTTCGAAGTGCTTCAGCCATCGCCACATAATCATCACCAGCGCTTACCGATTTCAGATTGAAGCGACGATAGTCACTCTTCAATGGTCCAGTTGTGTTGAATACAACGCAAGATGCGACGGTAGCCTCACCGGATGTATGGCTAACATCAAAACACTCGATACGCTGTGGTGTTTCCTCAAATCCCAACACTTCACCTAATGCTTTGAATTGACGTCGAATTGTTGTGTCACTAGCTGCTTGCAATGTAAGCCCATGTTCTGCGTTCGTGCGTGCCATCTGCAACCAGCTTAACCGAGCTTTGCGCACCTTATATTTGATTTGCACTTTATGACCCGATCTTTGAGATAAACTTGCTTGCAGCAATTGATGATCTTCAATATCAGAATTGATGATGATTTCTGATGGTGCATCACGACCTAGATAGTATTGCGATAGGAATCCTCCAAGTACTTGCCGCATATTTACATCACCACTAATGGTAGGAAAGTGATTGCGACTACCAAGCATCACACCATGCCGAATGAACAATACAGTTACGCAATGAAGTCCAGGACGTGAGGCAACCGCAATAACATCCAGGTCGGTCGCAGAAGTTCTGGAAATAACCTGTTGTGATTCAACCTTTTTAATACGAGAAATTTGATCGCGGTAGCGAGCAGCCTGTTCAAAGTTTTGCAGTTCGGAGGCATTCTCCATCCGTTCAATCAGCGTATTGATCACGATGCTATTTTTACCTTCAAGAAAAAGGATAGCTGCGTCCACATCGTGTCTATATACAGAATCATCAATATAACCAACGCAAGGTGCTCTACATCGCCTGATCTGATAATGCAGGCATGGTCGAGTCCG
>CAZUGG010000060.1:0-5000 GCA_964619905.1 uncultured Dehalococcoidia bacterium | reverse complement strand
TTAAGTGGAAGCAGCGTCTACTCAGTTGCAAAATTTTAGTAGCACGGTTCAAACTGGGGAAGTACAGTGCGTAGTTGGTAGGCCACATTATGAATCTAAGCCGAGAAGATCAAAAAACAATTCGTATCATTGATACTCACCAACATTTGTGGAACCTGAATCTTCTCAAGCTTGATTGGCTCAACGAACAGCCCTACAACCAATTGACCAAAAATTATTTGCTAGATGATTACGCATCGGCTACTCAGGGTCACAATATTTGTAAAACAATTTATATGGAAGTTGATGTGCGACCGGAGCAATTCATGGTTGAGATTGAGTTCATATTAGACCTTTGTCGAAACAAACAAAATAGGTTGGTAGGGGCTGTATTTGGAGGGCGGCCTTCTTCTAGAAATTTTGGTGACTACATTGCCCGTTTTCGAAACAACAATTATGTCAAAGGGATACGTCAGGTCTTAAAAGGTTTACATCCCAACGAATGTTTACATAAAGATTTTATTGCTGGAGTTCGCTTGTTGGGGGATTACGGGTTGGTCTTTGATATCGAAGCACCTGCGGAACAGATGAAAATTTCAAAGAAGCTCTGCGAGAGTTGTCCAGATACGCAATTCATCCTGGACCATTGCGGACACCCAGAATTTCAATCCGCAGATATTTCTTTGTGGCAAAGGAATTTAGAAGAATTAGCCAAACAAGACAATGTAGTCGTCAAGCTTTCAGGGATTCTTGCGCATGCTAAAAATAGCAACTGGTCTGTAGAAGAACTGTCTCCACCCATTAACCATTTAATTGATGTTTTTGGTTCCGATCGCGTTATGTTTGGAAGCGATTGGCCCGTTGTTAATATAAACGGTACTTTTAGTAGTTGGGTGAATGCTCTTATGAAGGCTGTTACTGACCGACCATTAGATGACCAGAAAAAAATATTTTACGACAATGCCACTCGTATCTATGGTTTGTAGGCCAACAGTAACTATAGGGTTTGTGTCGTGATAGTAAAGCATCGGTATCGTGACAATCACCGAGGCAAATATTTTTGGGAAACTTTGAAACAACCGTATAGTTTGGATCAACGACGTTAGCGATCTGAGCTTCTCCGACCTGTGAAAGTAGTTGCATTGCTTCCCATCGGTTGAAGCCATAATCTGTTTCGAGCCACTTGACCATCTCTACGTGTGCAATACGGTAGGCATCCATTAAGGGCCTCACTGAGCCTGCTACCATTATGAAAGCATCGTTTTCAAGACGTGGCCAACTAATCTTTTGTCCTTTAATGAGATTAAACTCAAATGTAACATCGGCTGATGTCTCTATCCCAGTTCCAGTGATTTCACCATCACCCTGAAGAGCGTGGACGTCGCCAAAGTAAAAATATGCTCCATCATGAAAAATTGGTAGGTAGACGGTGGCTCCCTCGCGTGCGAGTGAGGTGTCCATGTTGCCACCAAAATCGTATGGGACACCTCCTGAAATCGCCTGTTCTCCTGATGGAGCTGTTGCAAGCCTACCTAACATCGGAATGAGGTCGACAGTTACTTGTTGAATACGGCATTTATTCAAATAAAGAGTCGCTGTCATTTCTTCTCGGTTGATTGACCAGATGTAGACTTGGTCTGGTACAGGTTCGTGAAGCATCGGTGTGTTTTGGGTTTGCGTAAGAGCAGCAAACCCTTGTGAAGTGCCAGAGCGACCGAAATCTATATTCGGTCGCAACTTTTTAATTTTAATAGCAAGCGTATCGTTAGTTGTTGCGCCTTCAATGAATATGGGTCCCACTTCTCCAGGCCATGTCCCTTCCTTCTGAACAAAAATTGTGGAAAAAAGGGTGTTTGTTTCGACGGTATCTCCAGGGCGAATGTAAAGAACAGGGTCCCTTACCTTGTAAGTTTGATACCCTACTGTAGGTTTAAAGCGATGAGTCTGTGCCCAAGCTGAATGCGCTTGAGTCATGGTAATTATTGCGGTAAGTGAAGCAAGCCCAATTTTTATAAACATTAGGAGATCACCACCGTTCTTGGGTGTTGGGAGTTGTCTTCTAGGAACGTCTTTTTACTCTTTAATTCTTCGCGAGTCGGTTGAACTTGGCCGTTAATGTCCGTTACTCGAGAAATGATTGTATGTTCTCCCGGCGTTGCGCTCTTCCAAGTGTAGGTGAAGAGTTTCCAAGAATACTTGTTGTCCTGTGGATGAACTGTTGCTTCTTGCCAAGAGCCATCATCCACGCGTACTTCAACGGAATGAAGAGGAGTACCGTCATTAAGTACGAAACCTTGAACCTTGTGAACGTCCTTGAAGCGAGTAATTCTTGCCACAACTGACTTTAGGCGCATTCGTGTGATTGCAGTCTCTTTCCAGACCTTTTTACCGCCGACTATTTCGCTACGTAGTGTCCGATACCATCGCGCTTGATATTTACCTAGGTAAGGGTCGCGTTGTACGTGGATATTCGAGAGCCATTTTACATTGGGAGCGCCATACCATCCTGGCATCAACAGTCGGATAGGAAATCCCTGATGAACGCTCAATGGTTCATTGTTCAGGTTCATTGCGAGGAGTGGTTCTGCGCGCATTGCTTGTTCGATAGAGATGCTACGCCCATATTGTTGTTCAACTTCATATGTGCGGCCCCGAAACTCGACTTTCTCGATGCCGGAATCTGCCCCAAAGAATACGACCTCTCGAGCGCTCTGTTTCATACCCACTGCTTGCAGAAGTGTTGATAAACGAACGCCGCTCCATCGCCCGTTGGAGACCAGGCCTTGCATAGCACGGGCGCTGTTTCCAGAACATTCGAATCCCGCGACAAGTTCAGTGCTTCCTAGACGGCGCAGTTCCTCCAGTGACATTTCTTTTGGTGTTTTGACTAGTCCACTTATGTTTAGGCGAAAACTAGAACTATCGATTTTAGGATGACCGTAGTGCTGTGTAGTGAAGAATTGGTTCGCTGGAGTTAATGGGCCTTTAATTTTCCTGATGTCATAGAAGCGTCTTTCCGGTCCGCGATCAGTCTTCCATCCGTCGGGGTAATCTGTTAACGGTATCACTACCTCGTCTTGATCGAGGGCAGGGAAAGCCCATTCTGGAAAGATAGGTACAGCTAGCATGCCAAGCCCGACTGCGCCAGCCCTGAGTATGTTGCGTCGCGTCTCCTCAATCTTCATTAGCAGTCCTCCGTTGCGTTCCGTCGTTTTCTATCATGTGCTGAGCAAAACTGCTAGTTCTATAGTTGCAATGAGACTAATTGCAAAACAGATTGGTGGTTAGATACGGGATTCGCTTCTTTTTATCAATGCAGGTTTTTTGGACAAACTATGGTCTTTTCCCAAGAATTGGTTTTGAGAATAATGCTTGCTTGCCAATAAGCGCACTCGTGTCTCTGGAAAAAGCCGAACAGCAATGCCAGTAATAGTCATATGCTTGTTGGTGTATGCCGGTAAGGAGAGCACTTCTTTGAAGCGTATCCTAACCTGTGAGCACGCTAACGTTTTCCAAAAGGTGTAGCTCTAGTTAATAAGAAATTTTTCCGTAGTACGGCTACTTCATTGCAAAACAATAAAATAAGCCATCACCACCGGTTCCGCGCAGGTTTTCTTGGCTACAACCACGGCTATTGTGGGCTGAATTCCATGACGAAGGGTTGTCACCTCCTCCAATACGATCGTGGTGTCCGACTCGGGCACTACCTTCGTCGCTTCCTGTCCAGTTTGAGCAAGTGGTGTCTCCGTCACCTTGTACAGCAGTTCCTTCTAACGTGGCTCCCGTCAAGACGTCATGGCGATTTGGAGTATCTCCTCGGCCGTTGACAATTTCGCCTCGCTCGTTGAGAACAGTTTCTTTGGTAAGGTTGTTGTTGTCACTGTGGAGGTTGTTGACGTTCGTAGCGACCTGTACGCCTTTCGAGTTGTGCCAAGGACCAGAGCCTATCCTATCCTTAGCATTGATTCGCTGGCTTCCGGTTGTGCTGAGGTACGCCTTCCAAGTTTTACCTGTGACACCAACTGCTTTTGCAAGTTTTGAACAATGAGCATCCGCCCCACTTAGACCACCAAGGTCGGCTCCATTTCCAGGACCCACACTAGCAAGAAAGAAACTCATTTTAGAGTGAGCATCTTGAGCTAGGATTGATTGTGTTGAAAATAAAAAGACAGTGACTACGATGAATCGACTTATTACCTTGTTCACGTCGAGACTCCTTTTCGAGTGTTGTTACTAGAATGAAATCTAGGTAATTATGTTTACTATACCAAGTATTGTTCCATAGATTAGAGTTTGTCGAGTCCCTCGGTTAGTTCTATATAAGTTCCCCAGGGATCAGTAAAAAAAGCAATGGCAAGTCCTATGCTAGTAATTTCCTCATAAGGTCTGTCGAATTCAATACCATTTGCTGCTAGCTGCTTACACATTTCCTTCAGATTGTTGATTTCGAAACCGATGTGATCAAGGGAGCGACCTTTTGTTGGCTTAGTTTTCTGGTCAGACGGTGAAAATGTAAGATTTACACCCCCGACATCTGCTGCTTCCATACCAGACCGCTGGCCAGGTGCTGCTCCAAGTTTTTCGACGTACCAAGCCTTCATTGCATCTACATCAGGAGTGAAAAAGTGGATGTGGTGGTTTTCCACTGTGTGTTCAGCCTTTTTGTTTTCGTAAAGTTCGACCCGTGCTCCGTTGGGTGCGCGTACAAAAGCAAGATAGGTATTGGCTGCTTCATTCATTGCAAGACCATCTGCATCGACTTTCATCGTTGCTCCGACGACCGATTCTGTTATTACCGGCGTACCTGCCTGCTTTAGATGTTTTACAACCGGTCTTAGTTTCTTGAATTGAAGGCCTATGTGGTTGACTACGGAACCAGCTGTTCCTTCAGTTGGAACTTGCTCGCGAAGGAATACAAGCACGTTTGGGAACTTAATCACATCGGTTTTGCCAAGTGTCGTCAACTCTCCACCAATGGAAACCCAAAATTTGATATTTTTCTCAACATTTTGCACATTTAG